>JAUVKK010000006.1 GCA_030596305.1 Helicobacteraceae bacterium
GCAGCAGAGGGTTACTCTAAGGTCACTGGTAAAGTCGGTGTCGCTATGATCACTTCTGGTCCTGGTTTTACCAATGCAGTAACCGGTCTTGCTGATGCATATATGGACTCTATCCCTATGGTCGTCATCTCTGGTCAGGTCCCGATGAGCCTTATCGGTACAGATGGATTCCAAGAGATCGATGCTATCGGTATCAGCCGTTCATGTACAAAACACAACTACCTTGTCACAGATGCAAAAGATCTTCCTCGTGTCTTAAAAGAGGCGTTTCACATCGCTGCTACGGGTCGTCCGGGTCCTGTCCATGTTGATATCCCTAAAGATGTTACGGCGCAGATCGAAGAGTTTGTCTATCCTGATGGTGTAGATATTCCTACGTACAAACCACACACTAAAGGTAATAAACGTCAGATCAAAAAAGCGATTGATGCTATTGCTGAGGCAAAGCGTCCTCTTTTCTATCTTGGTGGCGGTATTATCAACTCCAATGCAGCTGACGAAGTACGTGAACTTGTCAAGATGACGGGAATCCCGGCTGTTGAGACCTTTATGGCTCGCGGTACACTTCATCATGAAGACCCACTTCTTATCTCTATGCTTGGTATGCACGGATCTTACGCGGCAAATATGGCGATGAGTGAGACGGACTTGGTCATTGCACTTGGTTCACGTTTTGACGACCGTGTTACAGGTAAGCTTTCTGAGTTTGCTAAACATGCAGGTGTTATTCACGTTGATATTGACCCGGCGAGCATCTCTAAACTTGTCCATGCTGACTATCCGATCGTTGGTGATGTCAAAGGTGTTGTTCTTGAGATGATAGAGCTTGCTAAAGAGAAAATCGACTCTGCAAGTTATACACCGTGGTTGGAGACAGTTGGACATTTCGACAAACTTCACCCGCTACAGTACTTTGAAGACACAGACCGCCTTAAACCACAGTGGTGTATTGAGCGTGTTGGTGAGCTTCTTGGTGATGATGCAAACATCTCTACAGACGTTGGTCAGCACCAGATGTGGACTGCGCAGTTTTATCCGTTCAGTCGTCCTCGTCAGTTTATAAGTTCTGGTGGTCTTGGCACAATGGGCTTTGGTTTCCCTGCTGCACTGGGTGTTAAGCGTGGTGCTATGGACAAGGTCAGTATCAACTTTACAGGTGACGGCTCGATCTTGATGAACATCCAGGAGTTGATGACAGCGGTTGAGAAGAAACTGCCGGTCATCAACATCATCTTGAACAACAACTACCTTGGCATGGTACGTCAGTGGCAGACACTTTTCTATGACAAACGCCATGCAGAAACAGATCTTTCTGTTCAGCCTGACTTTGTCATGCTGGCGCAGAGCTTTGGCGGTGTTGGTTATGTCGTTACCACTAAAGATGAATTTGATGCGGCAATCAAAGATGCTGTTGAGAAAAATGTAGTTGCACTTATTGATGTAAAAGTTGAGCGTTTAGAAAATGTTTTACCAATGGTCCCATCAGGCGGATCACTGTTTAACATGATGTTATTAGAAAATAAGAAGGAGTCATAATGCAAGATGAAAGAAGAGTGATCTCTGTTATTGTGGCTAATGAGGCGAGTGTTCTTTCGCGTATCTCCGGGCTCTTTTCAGCGCGTGGTTATAATGTTGTCTCATTGACTGTTGCACCGATCCCAGACAGTGAGTACTCACGTCTTACGATCGTTACTCTGGGATCTGTACGTGTTATCGAGCAGATCACTAAGCAGCTTCATAAGCTTATTCCGGTTCTGCGTGTAAGTGATACACCGGACATGATCGAAAAAGAGATGGTACTTGTTAAGTTCCCTATTTCAGAGAACTTGAGTGATATCTCTGTTTTATCAAATGCTTACAACGGTAAGATCGCGAATGTCGGTACCGATACGATCATCGTTATGGTTGCAGACGAGCCTAAACGTATAGAGCACTTTTTAACAGCTATTAAACGTTTCCATCCGATAGAGATTGTACGTGGTGGTACGGTAGCTGTAGAACGTTAGACGCAACAGGAGATAGTATGATAGATCTTAGAAGTTTGGCACAACAGATCGACGTTGATTTTGAAGGTAAGCCTATTGCTATCTCTGGGTTAAATACACTTAATGATGCAACATCTTCTGAACTAAGTTTTCTTGAAAATAAAAAGTATGTTGATCAGCTTCAAAAGACAAAGGCCGGCGCGATCTTTGTAACTGCTAATATGGCTGTACATGTGCCAGAAGGTTCAATAGCTGTTATTGTTGATGAACCTTATCTGTCATTGGCAAAAGCCAGTAAACTTTTTGCACCAGCACTGTTTGACATTGAAGCTCCTGCTGCAGTTGTAGGTGAGGGCAGCTACATCGCTGAAGGTGCTAACCTGGCTAATAGTGCAACCATCGGTAAAAACTGTACTATTATGCCAGGTGCCTTTATAGGACGCGGTGCGGTTGTTGGTGACAATACGATCATACACTCAAATGTCTCTATCTATCATGACTGTAAGGTGGGGTCTGACTGTATCATCCATGCATCGGCGGTAATCGGAAGTGATGGTTTCGGTTTTGCAACTACAAAACTTGGAACCCATGTAAAGATCTATCAAAATGGAAATGTCATAGTCGGTGATGATGTCGAGATAGGTGCCTCAGTCGCTGTTGACAGAGCGGTATTTGGTTCTACTGAGATCAAAGAAGGTGTGCGCATTGATAACTTAGTCCATATTGCCCACAATTGTGTTATCGGTGAATACTCTGTTTTGGTCGCACAGTCAGGGATCGCCGGTTCAACAACCTTGGGAAGAAATGTTGTTATGGGAGCACAGAGCGGTACAGTTGGTCATATAACGATAGCACCTTTTACTACGTTAGCTGCACGTACTGGTGTTACAAAGGCTATTACTGAAAGCGGTAAGACCTTTGCAGGTTTTCCTATGATGGACCATAAGACGTGGCTAAAACTTCAAGCTAAAATAGCACGGTTGATCAAGTAAACCTGCCGCTCTCTTTATAAATTCGTATTTATCATTCAAAATAATGTTTTTTCAAGTTAAACGCGATACACTATTGCATATTCAACCTATAAGGAAAAGCAATGAGCTCTAAAGCGACTCTTGAAACAACTCTCCCGTTAGAAGGGACTAAAAACGGTGTTATCTCTATATCAAAGATCGAAGAACCATATGGTGAAGGCTCAAATACAGTAGCCAGTATCGGTATCTCTTTAGCAGGTAATGCGGATGAACCTGAATGGAAAGTACACCTTCCTCTAGCAAACCTTGACGCGGTCATCGAAGCACTTCAAAAACTAAAATAATCTCTTTTGCACCTTCTGGTGCATACCTTTTACCTCTTTTACACACTCATTAAATATGTTCTACTTTTCACAAAGTCTTATAAACCTATATCAAGTTTTTTTTTGATTCCTGTGAATATATCCATTAATCTATATTATTTATACATAAAACAATAAAAATTAATATAAATAAATTTTTACAGCAAAATTACAGATAATATGTTTTATACTTGATAAAATAACTATTAGGAAATATTATGAAACGCAGAATAACTATTGCGATCTTGATCACTATCATCATTGCTATAACTATGTACTGCCTTCCCCAAGAGAGAGCAGAACGCATAATGGCCTTTCCTAAATGGAAAGAGACCTATAATCTGACAAAAGGGGTCATGGAGTCAGATGCTCATAACGCTTACGTAGAGATATTGCTTAACAAAAAAGCAGTTGATGCCTATGTTGAGATAAAACCGGTCTTCCCAGTCGGTTCAGAGGTCTTTAAACCGCTCTACAGTGATGCTGAGGGCAAAGAGTTTGCCCGTCTTGTCATCATGGTCAAGATGGAAGAGGGCTATGACAGTGACAATGGTGATTGGTGGTACGGTGTATACGATGAGAGTGGTACAGAGATGGCATATGAAGGTCGTATTCCTGAATGTATAAGCTGTCATGCAATGGCAAAAGAGACCGATTATCTGTTTGCCCGCAGTGTTATGAAAAAGTTAAATGGTATTGATACCAATGAGTTTTTTGAGTACGAACCAGATGACGGAGAAGATTACTAAAACGTACAGCTTCAGCATGATTTGCACCGGACTTTCTCTCTCAACGTACAAAAGTACGCATTCGGAGTAAGATCCTGCACAACTCATACCAAATCTGTACGTTTTAGAGTAAATAGAGAAGGTTTGCGTTTAAAATTATTTGTAATTTTTTACAAACGCTTCGATACGAGCAATACCTTTTTCGATGTTCTCCATACTTGTTGCAAATGAGAAACGGAAGTAACCTTCTGAACCAAAGCCTACACCCGGAACAACAGCCACTTCAGCTTCTTCAAGAAGACGCTTACAGAATGTCAATGAATCATTCGAGATCTCTTTGATGTTGACAAAAAGATAAAACGCGCCATCTGGAGTCAGTACAGAGAGACCATCGATGTTGTTGAACATCTTAGCCGCTACATCACGACGCTCCATAAAGGCTTTACGCATCATCTCGATGTCAGCATCGGCACTGCCGTCAAGACCGGTAATAGCGGCCATCTGTGTGATAGAGTTGATGTTAGATGTACTTTGACTTTGCAGCTTTTTAGTTGCTTTGATAAGGTCAGCATCTGCTGCGGCCATATAACCAAAACGCCAGCCTGTCATTGCTACTGATTTACTTAGACCGTTAATAGTAATGGTACGTTTGAACATATCGTCACTGACCGCTGCTGCTGATGTGAATTCACCTGCATAGATCAGTTTCTCATACATCTCATCACTAGCTACCAAGACCTTTGTACCTTCAAGGACTTTACCGATAGCGGTCAGTTCCTCTTTTGAGTAGACAGCGCCTGTAGGGTTAGAAGGTGTTGTCAAGATCAACATCTTAGTCTTAGGTGTGATAGCGGCTTTAAGCTGCTCAGGTGTGATTTTAAAGCCGCTTGCGTCATCTGTATCGATCTCAACCGGTGTCCCACCGCTGTAGAGAACTAGCTCTGGGTAGGTAACCCAGAAAGGAGCAGGGATGATCACTTCATCACCTTCATCGATCGTTGCTTGCATAAGGTTGAAAAGAGAGTGTTTAGCACCATTGTTAACGATGACCTGATTAAGATTGTACTCAAGACCATTGTCACGCTTTAGTTTGTCACAAACGGCTTGTTTAAGAGCAGGGATACCATCAACGGCTGTATACTTTGTAAAGTCTTCATTAATCGCTTTGATAGCAGCATCTTTAATAACCTGTGGCGTACCAAAGTCAGGTTCACCTGCTGAAAAACTAATGACATCTTTACCCTGTGCACGTAACTCTTGTGCGAGTGTTGTTACTGCAATAGTAATTGATTCTGAAAGTGTGTTGATACGTTTAGTTAACATTAGTTGTCCTTGATGACCTACTCATCTACTATGGATGATCCAGGTGAAAATATTGTTGAAATTATAACATCTGTTGAATGAGATTACTATTAGGAAAAGAGATTTTTTGTATAAGTAAATCGTCTAAGTAGAGACAATATCAGGTAGCCTGATAAAAGACCTACACCATCGGCGCCAATATCACTCCATGATGCGTATCGGGTAGGTAGAAAATATTGAACTGCTTCTATCAAGAGAGCGTAGAAGAAAAGGGTGATGACAATCTGTTTTGTCCTAAGAGCAGGATGTGCCTGTCTGAAAAGTATAAAGAGAACGGTAAATGCAAGAGCATGGTTTAAGAGGTCGCTAAAAGAGACAATGGAAGGAAGAGAATCATAGTTGGGTAAAAAACCTAAGAGCGTAATAGCTGTAAAGGTGGTGTAAAAAAGTATTCTAAACAGAGTGGTCAGTAAACGGGGATTCATTGAATACAGAAATCGGAGCAGAGGCTGCTCTCTATGTCTTGATAGCTTTGAGGAATGATTCGTAGATCTGCTCAAGTTTAAGATCTTCGTCAAGAAGCTCTTTGTTCTCTTTCATCAAGATGTGCTCCAAGACGGCAACACGTTTAAGAAGGTACTCAAAGAGCTCTTTATTGATGTCAGGCAGTTTATTATGGCTGAACTGGTCTTTGTCACGGCCTTTTTCGATAACATGTGCCGGGATACCGATAGCGGTTGAACCGTCCGGTACCTCGCGTACAACAACAGAGTTAGCACCGACTTTGGCCTCTTCACCGATAACGATGTTACCAAGGATTTTGGAACCGGCACCGATAACAGCACCGCGACGGACGGTAGGGTGACGTTTACCTTCGGTTAGACTGACACCACCCAGTGTGACACCCTGATAGATGACAACATCATCTTCGATGATACAGGTCTCGCCGATGACAACACCGATACCGTGGTCGATAAAGACACGACGTCCGATACGTGCAGCAGGGTGGATGTCGATGTTGGTGAAAAACTGGTTGACACCCATCGTCATACGGGCCATACGTTTAAAGCCGCTCCGGTGAAACCGATGGGCAATACGGTACCAGGCAATAGCCCATACACCGGGATAGTTGAAGATAAACTCCATTTTACTGTGGATAGCCGGATCGTTCCTGTATACGTTTACAAAATCTTCTTTGATCTCAGAAAATAGTGCCAAGTGCTGCCTTTTAGTACAACGACATCTATAACTTCCATAGTGTCGTAGTATAAATTTTAATTAGTTGTTCTTAAATATCCGTTTTGATAGAGATACAGTTCTAGTTTTTGAAGTGTATCGTTTTTTTCTTCTTCTGTCGTAAAGGCGGTATTTGCCAAATTATTTTTAAGTTGAATTAATATTTGTGATTTATCATAGCCGATATCATCCAAAATGTCTAAAATATTTTGAGACTCTTCTATGTTATGGAGGCGATAACCGCTTTCAGTAACGTCAACGCTGCACTCATTTGGGTGAGTGAAGAGGTTGTGGTTCATGCCCAGTGTCTCTTGGTAGGCACCGACATTGAAAAAGGCGAGAAAGTACTCTTCATCATCAAGGTCTACATCATGCAGATAGAGTGGGGCACTTGGGTCAAACTGGATCTCACCGTCACTATCACAGGTAATGTCCCAAAGTGAAGCGGCGCGGATGGCCGGCTCATCCAGTTTATTGAGCGGCATGACAGGAAAGTGCTGCTGCAGACCCCAATAGTCCGGCATACTCTGAAAGATAGAGCTGTTTATGAGGTAGCGCTCTTGCAGGCGTTCTTGCATGCGGGTCAGCTCCAATGTAGGTGACCCTTTCATCATACGCAGTGACTTTTTAATGATCTGATGGACTAAGATCTCAGCATTAGAGCGGTCTTGCAGGTTGATATAACCTAAGTCAAAAAGGGTGAAGAGTGACTCCAAGTGGTCCAGTGCATCGTGCATATACTCGATACATGTTTCACGTGTCAAGAGTGTGTTAAGCTCACGAAGCTCCTCGATAAGAGGTGGATTGGACCCTGTAAAGTTAAGTGACTTCTCTTGATAGTCTTGTGAAAAGAGTTCAAGCACAGGAGTAATAAGCACTGCATGCGAAGCAACGATAAAACGTCCTGATTCTGTGAAGATGTTTGGATGTTCGACCTCTTTGGTATTCATGATCTCACGCAGGACGTAGACCACGTCGTTTGCAAACTCAGTCAGTGAGTAGTTTCGCAGGCGATGCTGTTCCGTTTGGGCATATTCTACGGCCAGTCCACCCCCGATGTTGATGGCATTAAGTCCATCTGCACCCATACGTTTGAGTTCAGCATAGATATTTCCCGCCTCGCGGAGGGCTTTTTTTAGCGGTGCGATCTCTTCCATCTGTGAACCGATATGGAAATGGATCATCGAAAAACGCTCGATCAACGTATGGTTTTTAAGCAGATTGATCGCTTCTATCAACTCAGTAGCTGTTAGACCAAACTTCGCATCCATGCCACCACTCTTTGCCCATGTACCAGAACCTGTACTGTGTAGACGTACGCGAATACCAATGTTTGGAATCTTTAGATTAGTGCCGTTCGCCACTTCGATAATAGACTCAAGTTCACCGATACCTTCCAGTGTCACTGTGATGTTATGTCCCATCTGTGCTGCCATAAAGCAGAGCGTGGTCATCTCTGTATCTTTAAAACCGTTGACGGTGATAGGTGAGCCTAGTGGTGTCTGTGCTATGGCTAAGATAAGCTCGGCTTTGGAACCGGCCTCCAGACCATAGTTGTACGACTTGCCGTATTCAATAATAGACTTTACTGCTTGAGGATACTGGTTGACCTTTAGCGGAAAGACAGCATTAAAAGAGCCGGTATACTCATTTTCATTGATTGCGCGTTCAAAATTGGCATAAAGGGTATCGATCTGCTTTCCGATAAGATGAGGAAAGCGCAGGATGATTGGGCCACGAAGACCACTGTTACGAATATCTTGAGTGATAGATAGCAGGGAGGGTCTGCTTCCTTTGTTGATGCAGATAGCACCATCTTTAATAATGAAATTATCATTACCCCAAATGTCGATACCGTAATTGACCACCGGCTAGTACTTTAGTTTCTGCGTAAAATATTCGTTGATGTCAAAGTAGATATTACCTTGTCTGTTGACATAAGTAAGATTCTTTTTTTCAAGATCGTTGATACTTGGGTTACCCATAACCGCAAGAATGGTTTTGACACCCTTAATAAGGTTGTTATGGTAGTTCGCGATCTCTTGGCCTTGTTTGACAACAAGGAATGAGGCACGTTTTTTAGGGTCTTGTGTTGCTATACCGACAGGACATACATGGCCGCCTAAACCTGCACAGACACGTGCACGGATACAGCCGGCACTCATCATGAATCCACGGGCGATCCCTACGGCATCAGCACCAAGAGCAAGCATGATAACGACGTCATCAGGAGTCAGGATCTTAGAACTAGCGATGATACGCATGTCATCACGAAGGTTGTGTTTACGCATAACGGTGTCGAGCATATAAAGTGCGTTAGCCGTTGTCATACCGACTGATTCCATCAGTTCAAGTGGAGCGGTAGCACTTCCTCCATCACCACCGTCGACGGTAATAAAGTCAGGAATTGACTTGCCTGCTTCTTTACGTGATTTTAGTAAGGCTCCCAGTTTATCAAGATTGTTCATATCAGAGACAACGATCTTGGCACCAACCGGTTTTTTGGAGATCTCTTGCAGTTGGCCGATAAAGTCCATAAGTTCATCAATAGTATTGGCATAAGGGAAACGGTTTGGAGAGATTAGGTCTTTGCCCTCTTCAACACCACGGTAGTAAGCGATGTCCGCTGTTACTTTACTGCCAATGATTTTACCACCGGTCTGCTTGGCACCTTGGGCGATCTTTATCTCTGTCATTTGACAAAAACGCATGGTCTTTTCATAACGAAGTGGATCAAACTTTCCGCTGTCGTCTCGAACACCGTAGAGACCAGAACCGATCTGTAGGGTAAGGTCTGGTATGTCACTTGGTACTTCAGTTGGGAATGCCTCTAGTGGTGCATCCCATTTGACACGAAAGAGGGCATGAGAAGCGGGGTCATAGATAAAAGTATTTTCTGCTTTATCATGTAACATCATTCTGCGATAGATCTTGATCGCTAATGCATTGTTGGAGAGAAAAGAGACTATCTTAAAGACAAGCTCAGCTAATGGCTTAGACTCGACCATCTCCAGGTAACCGGCATTGGCACAGTCGGGTTTATGGGTGTAGAAGTAGTTGGACGTCAGACCGCCTTCTCCGGTATTAAGTGCAAAGCCTGCTTTTGTTGAGGCAAGTGTAAAGGCACGAACAGCTTCTGGACTTAGTGCTCCATCACTCATGGCAGAACGAAAGATCGGAGATTTAGCGATAAAAGGTTTTTCACGTTTTTCACCAAAAGTGACCGTTGTATCGTCTGAGACTTCGTCGTTGTTAAGGACATGTTCCGTATGTTTCATAACAAAACGGGCACCGCCAAAAGGCTGAGAGATAGAAAATGACATAAAATTTGGTTTGTCTTTTGCAGCTGTGTAGACCCAGTCAACTTTGTCACGTGACTCATAAAAGGTCTCGTCACCGAAGTATTGGCGCATCGGTTCACGTAACAGCTCAAAGAAAAAGCGAAAACGCCCTATAACAGGATAGTTGATAAAAAGTGTATGTTTACGTTGAATATATCTATCATAGATAAACAGTGCGATGATCGCAAGAAAGATCAGGCTTATGATCACTTCCATGAAGTCTGAAATAAATTGCCAAATAGCGTCTAACATATTAAATCCTTTTAAAATGAGTTGAGAGGTATCGTTTCTTCTGTCTTCACTTCAAGATCTTTGACCCAGATCGTTCCATCATTACGTTCATTTTCACCTATGATAGCACAGTAGCGAGCATTGACCTTGTCTGCACCTTTGAGGTGATTTTTAAAGTTCTTGCTTTTATACTCGACAATGACCTTGTCGCTTTTGCGTTTAGCCTGTGCTGCTTTCATGATAAGTGGCAGCCCTTCCTCATCCATAGTACCGATATAGTAACCGTTGCGTTTAGGTTCCGGCATCTTGATAAGCTCCAACAGACGTTCGATACCGATAGCAAAACCGACAGCAGGTGTCTCCTTGCCATCTAAAAACTCAACCAGTCTGTCATAACGTCCACCGCCGGCGATCGCTGACTGTGAGCCGATCTCATCACTGACAAACTCAAAGGCTGTTTTAGAGTAGTAGTCAAGACCGCGGACAAGGTGTGTGTTGACCTCATAAGCGATCTGACTTTCGTCAAGAAGCTCTTTTAACAGTGTAAAGTCACTCTCACACCCTTCACAGAGGTTTTGCATAAGTTTAGGTGCCTCAGCATAGATAAGTTGACAATCACCGTTTTTACAGTCAAGAACACGGATAGGATTGGTTGCTTTTCGGCGTTGACAATCTGCACAGATCTTATCATCATGACAGTCTAAAAAGCTGACCAGTTTGGTGCGGTATTCCGGCATACAGTTCTGATCACCTAATGAGTTGATCTCAAGTTTATAACCAATACCCAGAGCATCAAGGATGTCGACTAACATCATGATCAATGAGACGTCTTCAACAACACTGGCAACACCAAAACTCTCAATACCAAACTGATGGAACTCTCTCAGACGCCCCTTTTGCGGACGTTCGTAACGAAACATCGGACCGTGGTAGAAAAAGCGGTGGATCCCGCCCTGTTTGTCCAGTTTCTTTTGAATGAAGGCACGTACCACACCGGCTGTTCCTTCAGGTCGAAGGCAGACGTCATTTTCGCCCTTGTCGATGAACTGATACATCTCTTTACCAACGATGTCGCTTGACTCACCAACAGAACGTTTAAATAGAGCAGTCTCTTCTAAAAGAGGGGCCTCAAAGTAGGTGAATCCGTAACGTTTAGCGATTGTCGTCGCTGTCTCGATAAAGTACTCAAAACGCTCAGCGTCTGGAGCGAACATATCATTCATACCGCGTAGGGATTGAATCATTTAGTATCCTTGATCTTGTTAATAATTTCTTCTGTTATATCTTCTATAGGGTTTGAGGCGTCAATGATAACAAGTTCGATCTCAAGCAGTTCGGCTGCTTTTATCAATGCATCTTGAATACCAAGCAGGTACTCTGTTCCACGCAGCTCTATACCGTCCAGCTCTTTTTGCGAGAGTCTAAAGGTAAGCTCTTTTTCACTTAACTGCAGTAAAAAGAGGATCTCCGGGTAGTTTCCGTCTGTTGCAAAACGGTTAAGATGCAAGATGGCCGTTTGGGAGATACTCTCTTGTACCAAAGCGTAGGCAACACCTGAGACTACACTTCGATCGGAGATGACGAGCTTGTCGAGGTTTGGACGTACAACCTCTTGCATATGCTCTGCACGGTCGGCTAAAAAGAGCAGGAACTCAGCCTTGGCGCTTTGTACTTTACCGCTTAGAACAATGTCGCGTATCTTCTCACCTATCTTGGTTGCACCGGGCTCTTTAGTGATGATGGCATCAGGGAAAGCCTCTGCAAGACGTGCGATCTGTGTACTTTT
>JAUVKK010000046.1 GCA_030596305.1 Helicobacteraceae bacterium
CGACAAAACGCGGCGTCAAAATACGCATGTATTTAGCAAGAACAATATAGTCTACATCTTTATACTGCCCAAGGACCTCTAAGATAGCCTCTTCATGTGCTTCTCGCTCTAGGCCTTCATGAGAGACCGTAACAAAAGGAATATTGAACTTACTTACTAAGGGCTCTAGAAGATCATAGTTAGAGACAACAGCGAGGATATTGGCATCCAACTCCCCTGCTTCGTAACGAATCAGAATATCGCCAAGAGCATGTGACTCTTTAGTCACCATCAAGATAATGTTTTTCTTGCCAGGCTGAACGATATCTACAGTTGAATCACCAGGAAGAACTGCCGCTAACTCATTTTCAAGTTGTTTAGCATCAACTTTTCCTTCAACAACAGAACGCATAAAAAACTTGTCGTTCTCTTTGTCAACAAACTCATTGTTGGACATGATGTTAAGTTCATGGTTGTAGAAGATACTGGCGATCTTGTAAACAAGACCTTTTTCGTCTTTGGCATCGATAAGTACACGGTACTGCTTCATCTCTTAGCTCACTTAAAACTGTTTTATAAAACCTGTACATAAAATACAGGTTCTAAAAAGAGTTTATTCTCTATTTAACCGCGTAGTTAGCGATGATAGAACCCATCTCGCTTGTTGAACAGATCTCTTTTGCATCAAATTGAGCAAGATCGCCCGTACGGTAACCCTCAGCAAGTGCCTGCTTGATCGCTGCATCGATACGATCAGCTGCCTCGTTTTCGTTAAGGGCAAAACGCAGCATCATTGAAGCACTTGCGATCGTAGCAATAGGGTTGGCGATACCCTGTCCCGCAATGTCAGGTGCAGAACCGTGAATAGGCTCATAAACACCGATTTTCTCGCCTACTGATGCAGAAGGCAAGAGACCGATAGAACCACAAAGCATAGAGGCTTCATCAGAAAGAATATCACCAAAGATATTGCCTGTCAACATGACATCAAACTGCTTAGGATTCAAAACAAGTTGCATGGCAGCATTATCAACATACATGTGTGTAAGCTCAACATCAGGGTACTGCTCAGAGATCTCAGTTACCACGTCACGCCACAGTTGTGAAACATCAAGAACATTGGCTTTATCTATCGAGCAGACACGTTTTGATCTTTTTTGTGCGATTTTGAAAGCTTGATGAGCAATACGCTCAATTTCCATACGGGTATAGACCATAGTGTTCCAACCCTTGTCCTCCGTACGACCTTTAGGCTCACCAAAATAGATACCGCCAATGAGTTCACGAACAACCATAATATCAACACCGTTGATAATCTCTGGTTTAAGTGAACTTGCATTGACAAGCTCGTCATACACTACAGCTGGACGCAAGTTGGCATAAACACCTAACTCTTTACGAAAACGAAGAAGGCCAGACTCTGGACGTTTCTCACGTGGAAGGTTGTCCCATTTCTCACCACCGATAGCACCAAAGAGGACAGCATCAGAGTTCATTGAACCATTGATCGTCTCTTGTGGTAGAGGATCACCTGTTACGTCATACGCGCAACCACCCATCAACAACTCTTCGTATTGAAAGTCGAAGTCTGCAGTCGAAGCAATAGCATCAAGGACTTTTACCGCCTCGTCAATGATCTCAGGACCGATTCCATCACCTTTAATAAGGGCAATTTTATAGTGTTTCATTATTTCTCTCCTTGAGCAATTTCATTAGCTGCATAGTTCATCAGACCGCCTGCGTCAATAAGCTCTTGCATAAACGGTGGTATCGGCGTAAACTTGTAGCTTTTACCGTTAGTTTTATTGGTGATCGTACCTTCATCCATATTGATGCTTACAACGTCACCCTTTTTGATCTCTGTGCTCTCCGGCAACTCAAAGATCGGAAGACCCATGTTAAAAGAGTTACGATAAAAAATACGCGCAAATGTAGGGGCGATAACTGCAGCTACGCCAGCTGCTTTAAGCGCGATAGGTGCGTGTTCACGAGATGAACCACAACCAAAATTGTCATCAGCAACAATAATGTCACCTGGGCTCATGTTCTGTACAAATGTTGGATCTGCATCTTCCATAACATGCTTTGCTAGCTCTTCGGGTACTGATGTATTTAAATATCTTGCGGCAATGATAAGGTCTGTATCGATATCTTTACCGAAATTCCAGACTTTTCCTTCAATTGTTTGCATTCAAAATCCTGCTTTGGTACACCTGGATATATAGAGGTGCCCTTTAATTTTGTCGGATTATATCGAAAAAAGCGTCACAACTTGATAAACATTGGCTTTATAAGAGTTGATATCATTTAGTATTATCCCTATATATAAGAGTTTTGTCAGAACAAACAAAATTCATTTTCTATTAAATCTATATGATTGCAGGCATTAAGAATCGTAAGAAATGTAAGTAACAAGTATTAATTTAGCAAATCTCGGTATAATCCGATTACTTTATTAAATCCAAATACCTCTGCTAGGAGCGCATTCGCATATGACCGCAAAAGAATTTAACAAATACCTAGATGAAACCTTCAGTACACACAAATCTGACGACTGTATCACTTATGAATCGTTAGTAGAAGTCTTCGAGAAGCAACCAACAGCTGCTCAGGCAAAAAATATCTTAAAACTTTCACAAAAATACAATGTCTGTATTTTTACAGCTTCTGAGCATGCAAAAATGCTTAATGACAAAGAAGCAGCTGCACGTTTGGCGGCACAGCGAAAGCTGATAGAGGATTCGAAAAACGAAGAATTTGATATCTTGAAACAACATGAGCTGATGGAGTGGTCACGTTCAGACTCTCCTGTACGTATGTACCTTCGAGAGATGGGGCAGATTCCACTGCTTACAAAAGATGAAGAGATCGAGATCTCTAAAAAGATCGAATACGGTCAGAGTATTATTATTGATGCTATCTGTTCAGTTCCTTATCTAATTGACTTCATCTTGGACTATAAAGATCCGCTGATCAACCGTGAACGTCGAGTTAAAGAGCTTTTTAAAAGCTTTGAAGATGAAAAAGAGCAAGATGCTGATGGTAACGACATCGAAGAAGACAAGTCTGAAGTCGCGCTTACAGCTAAGGACAAAAAGCGCGTAGATGCAGTTGTATCAAGCTTTAAAGCCTTGGAAAAAGCAAAAAAAGATTGGATGAAGTCTGTCGAAAAAGAGATGCACTTAGAAGAAGGTGCAACGATGACTGACGAATACATCCACTACTTTTTAACAACAAGCTTTAAAAAGAAGATGCTGAAAGAGCGTCTATTAGACCTTGGACCAACTTCTAAATTGATCAATGAGCTGGTAAAGTCAATGGAGACAGCGCTTCACAGTGATGACGGTTTTGACAAAGAGCTAAAACGACTTGAGTACAAACTTCCGCTTTTTAATGACACTTTACGTGAAAACCATACAGAGATGGTAGCTGATATCTGTGAACTTACAAAAGAGGATATTGCTGGACGTGTGCCTGAAGCGACTATGGTCAGTACTTATATGGAGATCAAAAAGCTTATTCAGACAAAAGAGGCCTCAAAAGGCGGCTTTGACATGGAACCGGAAAAGCTTTTGGAGATCCTTGAACAGATCAAACGTGGTAAAGATATCTCTGAGATCTCTAAGACGCGTATGGCCAAATCAAACCTTCGTCTTGTTGTTTCGATCGCTAAACGTTACACAAACCGCGGCCTTCCGTTCCTTGACCTTATCCAAGAGGGTAATATCGGGCTTATGAAGGCTGTTGACAAGTTTGAGTACAAAAAAGGGTACAAGTTCTCGACCTATGCAACATGGTGGATCCGTCAGGCGATCTCTCGTGCTATCGCTGATCAGGCTCGTACCATCCGTATCCCGATCCATATGATCGAGACGATCAACCGTATCAACAAGATCATGCGTAAGTACCTTCAAGAGAACGGTAAAGAGCCGGATGTCGATACAATCTCTGAAGAGGTCGGTCTCTCTGTAGAGAAGGTTAAAAACGTTATCAAGATCACTAAAGAGCCTATCTCTCTAGAAGCACCTATCGGTAATGAAGAAGATGGCCGTTTCGGTGACTTCATCGAAGACAAGGCCTCTTTGGCTCCGGCTGATGCTATCTTGAAAGATGACCTTCGCCTACAGATCGAAGGTGTTCTTGAGCAGCTTAATGAGCGTGAAAAAGCGGTTATAAAAATGCGTTTTGGAATTATGGATGACGAAAGTGACCGTACCCTCGAAGAGATCGGTAAAGAGCTTAACGTTACACGTGAACGTGTTCGCCAGATCGAGTCATCTGCAATTAAAAAACTTAAACACCCTAAAGTGGGTCGTCGTCTTAAGAACTACATCGAAGAGTAGAACCTTTGACCTTCGAGCAGCAGTGGATAGAGTACGACTACAACCCCTTTGTGCTATTTAGCTCAACTGGGAAGATCATCTCGCTTAACAATGAAGCGCAGTACCTTCTAGGGAGTGTAGACAAAAACACCCTCTTTGAGATAGCTACGGCACATGCAAGCACCAGCTTTGGATTTAAAACAACATTTTTAGAGCTTGAATTTGGCAGATACCGTCTTTTTGGTATTACTGTCGGGTACGAGAACGAATCTGAGATCGGTATACGTTTCTACCAGCAACCTACCCTCAAGTTTTCAGCCCCTAAACCAACTGGTGAGCTTATCAATGTCTATACACTGATCGATCTTTGTGTGAGCACAAGCTCTATTGGTTCAGAGATCATCTTTTTTAAAGAACTTGACCCTACTATTCCAGAGATACGTCTACACCCTGACAACTTTATTAAACTTTTAAACAAGATCTATCAGGGATATAAAGAGAGTGAAAATATCACGACAAAGCTTTTTTATCGTGTCGGTGAGCATATCAAGTTTGAAGAGAAAAAATATTCACTCTTTACGATAGAGATATCTGGTGAAGAGTTTTGTAAGAAGTTTGTATCTGAGATCGAGTTACTTGCAAAAGAGAACAACCTCTACTCATTATTCAAAGAGAGTTCTGTCAGTATTAATATTCCGATGATCACGGATTGATCTTATATAGTTGACTATATAATTATTCTTCTAATATGAAGAGTGATCTTCCCATAAAAAGTCCGACTACCACGCCAAACCCAAGACCAACAAGAAATGGCACTAGACTCAAAAGCCCATTGTTGTTAAGTCCAATAAATCCTAGAACTAAAAAGATATAAGGAACTACTCTAAAGATCGAAACGAGTGCGGGTGCGCTCTTAGCAGTGTTTTTAATCGTCTGCTTGTTCTCTTTAAGACGCTGTTTTTCCTCTTTGACAACTGTTTTAAGATCAACCTCTTCAATTTCCATAGACGTAGATGTTATCTCTTCACTGTAAAGGTCAAATGGGTCATCAATTTTATCAATAAGATCCGTGTCATCTGGGCGATCTTCAGAATCAACACGTCTCTCAACCAGTCGTTTGTAGCTGTATGTTGAACCTAAAAGAATCAGGACTGATGCAAGAAATGCGACCTGAAAATTGATAAAAAAAGTGTACGAATAGAACCAAAGTGCGAAGATGGCAACTTCACTGAAAAGAAAGAGTCTAATAGTTTTTTTCACTCTCGTCCTCATCATCATCTTCTAATTCTTGTTGGATCTTGTATCGACCCGATTTACGCAGCTCTTCAAACTCTTTGTACTGTTTTGAATAAGCTTTGTAGACATTTAAGACGGCAGCTGCAATACCGATAGCAACACCGATCCACAGTGTCCAGGTAATTCCAGTGACATACTTGAGTCCAAGACCGATACCTACACCTATAAGTACAGCAACCACCATAGAGATACCCAGTGAAAGAGACTCAGCCCCCTCGATGATAGGTTTTACACGAGGTTTCTTCTCTTCATCAGGATTAAGAGGCGTATATGCCATTACTTGATCTCCGCAAAGATCTTCTCTGCAGCTTTAATTGTATTCTCAACCATCTCATCTGTTGTCGCAGTACAGACAAAACCTGTCTCATAACCAGAACAAGCAAAGTAGAAGCCCTCAGAGAGCATAGCAGCATGAAATTTGGCGAACAGTGCATGATCAGCCTGAGCCGCATCATCAAAGTTTTTGACAGCGTCTGAGCTGAAAAAGAAACCGAACATAGAACCACGAACGTCTGTCACCATATCGATGCCGTTGTTTGCAGCTGCAGCTTTCATACCTGAAACAAGACGTGTCGCACGTTCTTGAAGAATCGGATAGAGCTTTGCATTCTGCTTAAGTTTTTTGACCGCTGCAAGACCAGCCGCCATAGCGATAGGGTTACCGCTCAGTGTACCTGCCTGATAGACAGGACCATCCGGTGAAAGCATTGCCATCACCTCTTTGCGGCCACCAAAGGCGCCAACCGGCATACCACCACCGATAACCTTGCCTAGAGTGATCATGTCAGGAGTAACACCTGTAATGCTCTCTGCACCGTGAAGCGTAGCACGGAAACCGCTCATCACTTCATCAAAGATCAGAAGTGCACCGTTATCATCACAAAGCTTACGAAGTCCGTGAAGGAACTCTTTATCAGCAGGTACAAGACCCATGTTACCGGCAATTGGTTCGATGATGATACAAGCGATATTGTCTGAGTCATTAAAACACTTCTCAACACTTGCTAAGTCATTGTATTTTGCCAATAGCGTGTGCTTTGTAAAGTCAGCAGGTACACCTGGAGAAGATGGGTTACCAAAAGTTGCAAGACCAGATCCGGCCTGTACCAAAAGTGAGTCACTGTGGCCATGGTAACAGCCCTCAAACTTGAGAATGTCATCTCTGCCGGTAAAACCACGTGCAAGACGGATCGCACTCATAACAGCCTCTGTACCCGAAGAGACAAAACGGATCTTATCTACAGAGTCAAAGATCGAGACCACTTCGTGAGCAAGTTCAGTCTCTGCCTCTGTAGGTGCACCAAAGCTAAGACCATGTTTAACAGCGGCAATAACAGCTGCTTCTATACTCTCATCACGGTGACCAAAGATAAGTGGTCCCCAAGACTGTACATAGTCAACATAAGTGTTGCCATCGATGTCAGTCATTGTACCGCCTTGACCTTCTTTAATAAACAGTGGCGTACCACCGACACTTTTAAAGGCACGGAC
>JAUVKK010000182.1 GCA_030596305.1 Helicobacteraceae bacterium
GTTAAGAAAACGGCATTGTTTGAAGCGTAGCAAGTTTGTCGTTTTTAGTGACGAAACGAATGGAGTGAAAGTAGTCGGTAGCTACCGACCTCGAAGCCGATTCGAGAGCTTTTTCTACGATACGGAATTTAGTTCCGTCCTGTACGGCACTTTAGTGCTGTGTGTTTCTCTTTTTAGCGGAGTAAAAAGAGAAAGGGCATGAGATAAAGTTTGATATTGTAAATAAAGAAAGAAGACGAAAATATTTGTAGATTCCAGATCAAGCCCGGAATGACGGCATCGTTTATTTTCGAGATACCCTTAGTCTAAAAGATGAACTCTGAAATTGCGGTTCTTCATCTTCCCATCACGTATAAGATTAAAAGCCATCTTGGCTTTGCTGCGTTCTACCGCGACATAAGAGCGCATAGCCGTAACATTGATATTACCTATCTCATCACCTTTGATCTCTTTACTTGAGGTTATCGCTCCGACGATGTCTCCAGGACGCAGTTTGTCTTTTTTACCACCGTCTATTTTAAGTGTAATGTACTTGGGTATATAAAGATCATTATGTTTGAGTTTGTCAAGGTAACCATAGCTGACACCTTCACCGATCTCTTCTTCAATACTCTCTATTTTAGACGCTTCTCTAGGGGTATAAAGTGTATCTGCCGTACCACTTTTACCTGCGCGTCCTGTTCGTCCGACACGGTGTACATAGACTTCACTCTGATTAGGGATCTCATAGTTGACGACGAGGTCAAGGTCTTTAATATCCAGACCACGTGCTGCAACGTCTGTAGCTACAAGGATAGAGGCACTTCCATTACTGAACATCGCCAGTACTTCGGTACGTTCACGCTGCTCAAGATCACCATGCAGTGCCATGGCATAAAGACCCATATCATTGAGGTAGTCACTCACCTCATCACAGGTGATCTTCATGTTACAGAAGATGATCGTCGCGTTAGCCTGATGGTGAAGCAGAAGCTTCAGAAGGTCTGCATCTTTTTCAGACTCACTTGTCTTATAGAAGGTCTGTGTGATGTTTGGCTTCTCTTCATGGTGTTCAACACTTATCATTTTAGGGTTACGCATAATGGTCTTACTTAAAAAGCCGATCTCTTCAGGATAGGTCGCAGAGAAGAGCATGGTCTGACGGTCACGCGGCATGTTGGAGATGATCTGTTTGATGTCATCCAAAAAACCCATGTCCAACATACGGTCAGCCTCATCCAGAATCAGGGTATTGACATGCGAAAGGTCAAGCGTCTCTTTACCAATGTGGTCTTGAATACGACCCGGTGTTCCAACGATGATGTGTGCACCATGCTCAAGTGAGATACGCTGTGGTGTAAGCGGCATACCGCCGCAAAGTGTCAAGATCTTGATATTGTGTTTGAATCTGGCAAGCTTTCTAAGCTCATTAGCTACCTGATCAGCAAGCTCACGCGTCGGACACATGATGAGCCCTTGTATCTTCCACTTTTTAACATCGAGTTTATGTAACATCCCAAGACCAAAAGCCGCTGTCTTACCGCTACCCGTCTTCGCCTTGGCAATAACATCTTCACCGGCTAAGGTAAGTGGAAGGCTCTGTTCCTGGATTGCTGTCATCTCAGCATACCCCATAGAGTCCAGGTTGTCGATCATTGCTTTTTCTAAAGGGAGGTTGGAAAATAGTTTAGTGCTCATAGTTACTTCTTAAGTTATAGATGTGACATTATACTATCAATCTTGAAGAATTTAATTGGTGTATACTATAGAGAATTCAAAAGTTATCAAATTTAAGGAGTTGTCATGTGTAAAGATGCCATTGTCTTTTTCAACAAACCCGAAGGCGCTCAACTCGAAGCAGGGAAAACGTACTATTTTTGTATGTGCGGTAGAAGTGCAAATGGTCTCTTTTGTGATGGAAGTCATAAAGGGACATCCTGCGAACCAAAAGAGTTTACAGTTGAGAAGACAAAAGCTTATCATCTCTGCCGTTGTAAAAGTTCTAACAATCTTCCATTTTGCGACGGAACGCATAGCATCTACAGTGACGATGATGTTGGATCAAAGGTCACTCAAGAGTAGGTACTTAATACCAGATGACTAGTAAGAGTAACCGAGGCTCACTACTGTTTTAAAGTCATCTTGTTCTGGTGTTTGTACTACACCAACTGCATCAATAAACGATTGAGGTGTTGCCGTTTTATCCCAGATCACTGAGACATTAAAGATAAAATCATTGATAAGCTCAGTATTCAATCCAGCAATCGCATGGTGAATATATGAACCAGTTTCTTCGGTTTGGTAATACATGTTATAGATAACGAAAAAGTCCACATCTTTTATTATTTCATAGTCAAAAGAGCTGTTAAGGTAGAGGATAGGTGAACTAAAATCAGATAGGTTTGCATCGCCTGCGCGGTTTAGTACAGAGCTTGAATAGTTCTCTCGTTGATAACCTGGTCCAGCGGTTATACTCCAGTTTGTACTTAACGTGTGCAAGATATCGTAACCAATACCTACTGCATAGGTATAACGTTGTTCAATATTTTGAAATGGGTCACGAAGGAACTCACCATAACCAACACGCCAAAAAAGGTGAGCCGTTTGATAGATGTCAAAACTGCTGTTGATACGATTAGCGTCAGCGGCCGTTATGTTACCATCGACTTCGGTATAGGTGTTTAGATAGTCCGCTCTTAAACGGGTGTCTGAACTGCGGCGCTGTGCATGTGCTTGTATGGTAACAGTTGTCTGGTCTGTATTACCACGCATAACATCCAGACCTAGCATGATGTCGGCAGACCAATAAGAGGCCTCAGTATCTTCTCCAGCAGTGACTGAAGCGATCTGCGTACTCTCCACATCGATCACTGAGCCATCATCTTTTAAAATACTAAGCTTTCCACTCTCAAAGACCATCTTCCCTTCAACAGGTTCATCCTGACCTTCTATATTGATCGTTGCTTCACCTTTTGTAACAATCTGCTTGACATCTCCAAGATCAAAAACAAGTACACCGATCTCTTCACTGTCGAAAACAATATGACCCCTCTGTATCTCTTCGAACTCACCTTTCAACCATTCTCCCGAATTAAGTTCTATCCAGTCAAAATCTTTTGCCGGTGGGACACCGTTTACCAAATGTTCTGCATGTACAAATGATTGCGTCATAAAAAGTGCAAGAAAAAGTGCTTGTAGTCGATTCTTTAT
>JAUVKK010000196.1 GCA_030596305.1 Helicobacteraceae bacterium
TGATCCCATTAATATTTTTCGTATCTCTGAGAATAATGAAAATATTGTTGCTATTACTGACATTGTTTTAGCTGAACTCAATAACAAAAAAGATGATATGCGCTCTGACGCAGGGTTTCGTGCCAGAGAGTTTTTTAGACTATCTGATAATGATCAGAGTGGTACTATTGAGTATGATGACCTTCCGGATTGTCTGAAATGCAGTGCAAAAAAAGAGATCTGTGAGAACGACTTGTATTATCGCCTTGTCTTACCATTTGAGCCCTCTATCTTAGGCAATCACGAAGATGACAATGAGATTCCTCTCTATATTATCTACCGCAGTTCATATAACATCACACGTTCGTACAGTGAGGCCAAAGGGCTTAATGATGCTAAGATCGGTGAGATAGCCAAAGATTATGGCCTGTCGCTACTGACCAATGATATCTCTTTTAAAATAGCAGCAGAAGTACAGGGAATTCCTACCGAGAGTATTCGTAACTCACGTGTTGAAAATGCAGATGTGATTGAATTTGCACACAGCTACTATTATGATGATGAGCCGATGATAGATGATGAAGAGACCCATCATGATTTTGAACAGATCAGTTTTGTCGAAGAGGCAAAAAGTGAACAAAATGAGATCTACGAGACGGGGATACAGCGTTATGCTATGACTCTGAACGGTTCTCTGGAGTGGTGTGATTTTGACAAACGTTTTGGGGAGTATTTTGATGACAATCTTGTACGTCCGATCAACCTCGAACAGAAGTTTTACTACTCTATCATGACACATCCGCAAAACAGTGTTACTGTAGTAGCTGGTGCTACAGGTTCAGGTAAAACATTAGTCGCTTTACAAGCAGGTCTGGAGCTGGTAAAAGAGGGGATCGTCGAAGGGATCGTCTATTCACGTAATACCGTGACAGCATCTGACCAGCAGGCAGAGTTGGGTTTTAGAAAGGGTGATCAAGACCAGAAGTTAGGCTACTTTATGTACCCTCTCTACTCTGCTATTAATTACACCATAGAGCATCAGACTGAACGTTCTATCGATGCGCAGGTTGAATTCACGGGTAATATAAACTCGATGCAGCGAGAGAATGCTACAGAGCAGTTTATGGCGAAGTACAATATTGAAGTCATTGATATTGCCCACCTGCGTGGAACAACCATCTCTCGTAAGTTTGTCATCATCGATGAGGCGCAGAACATGACCAATGCAACCTTGAAGTTGATCGGTACACGTATGGGAGATGAGACCCGGTTGGTCATTATGGGTGACGCCCATCAGATCGACCACCCATTTTTGTCTAAGCGCCGTAATGCGTTGGTCTCACTGCTGCAAAAAGCAAAAAACACTGACTTTGTAGCGGGAATCCAACTTCGACACACAATTCGTAGCGAGGTAGCAAACTGGTTTGACAAAAACCTTTAGTGTATTTACCCGGTGAAGTAATAATAATGATATTTACCGATAGTTGTGTAAAATAGCCTTAATGAAACAGCTACCTAATATTTTACTCCTTGTTGTCACTCTGATCTTCGTGAGTGGATGTGGCAATGAAAACCGCCAAAACCCTTATATGATGGGTGAAAAGCCCTCTGAAAAAGGTCGGGTCTACACAATCCCTAAGAAAAAAGAAGAGAGTTCTGTACGGATTGCCACCATTGAAGCAGAGACGCAAAAAGAGATCGCCAAGATCAATAAAGAGCGTGATATTGAACTTCAGAAAATGACGCAAGATACCAAGATGGTCGAACTGAAGAGACAAAATGAGATGGCAATAAAAGAGCACAACCTCTCCACTTTTGTACAAGAGAGTGAGTATGCCTATAAAAACAGTACGCTTCTTATTCTCGCTTTTGCTATTATCATCTTTGCCTCACTTGCTCTTTATACCTTTAGAAAGTATCGTAAAGATACGATAAAAATGCATGAAGAGGAGATGCAAAAAGAGATGTATCTCAAGGAGAAAGAGATGCAGATGCATATGGCGGAGAAGATCTTAGACACTATTGCCAGCGGTAACCTCTCTGAAGAGAAGGAACAGCATCTCTTAGAAGCACTCGATAAGACAACGACACCTACTTTGACACATAAGAAGCAGTAAGTCTCATAAAATATTGTGTCATCATTCTGAACTTAATTTAGAATTTCTTCCTTCATACTATTTTACACTGCAAAAAAAGAAATAAAAAAACTCTCGAATCGGCTTCTATAGGTTCGGAACCAAAGGTGCTACCGACTACTTTCACTATAATCGTTCTTTCCCTCCTTCTGTTAAACTCCGTAGATGCTACGAATAAGAGCAAGTGGCAACGCATTGATTTGAACATAAAAGCTACCGCTTTTAACTTAGGTTGAGTATTGTTGACAAGTTAATACGTCTTGGTACAGTTACTGTCGCCGGAGGGGTTTCGTAACTTCGACTATATAATACTTTTTGAAGTAAGTAAAGCGAATCTTTTATTGGTTTTTTAGCACATGCCAAAGCGACTTCACATTGGCAAGTGGTCTGTCTAAAACAAAAGTAATGATCATACTCTCTACTGCTTCGAGAACGAGTAGATAAACTGCAATGTGAAATACCATATTGTATTTTGTAAAGAGGATGATGATGAGTCCCGCACTCATGGCGACAGCTGTTACTTTAGTGATCCAGGTGTGATAGGCCACCATCTGCCCAAACTTGATGCGGCCGAGAATACCCGGAACTAAAAAAAAGGTGAAGGCAACACCAATGTAAAGCGCCTCTTCATGGATGATCTCTGGCCAGAGCCACCAGGTTGCAAAGGGGACACTCATATAGGTGACATAGTCGCCGATGCTGTCCAGTTTGGAGCCGATCTTGGTGCATTGATGCAGTTTTCTGGCGATGTAGCCGTCCAGCACATCCGAGATCAGCATTAAGCTGAAAAAGGTAAAAAAAAGATTCTCACTCCCATAATAGCTGGCCACAAGCAAAAAGGGGCCATCGCTATTCGAGAGAGACTGAGAATGTTTGGTATGGTCATCTTTATCTTCATGTCTC
>JAUVKK010000140.1 GCA_030596305.1 Helicobacteraceae bacterium
TGCACGTCTTAGTATGCCGACTCTGCCGTCATTGCCAAACAAGGCTGACGGTGAAGAAGAGGAAGTTATAGCGGTTAAACCTGTTCGTAAAAGAAAGAGTGCCGCAAAGGCAAAAGAGGAAGCCCTTGTGGAAGAGGCTGAATTGAAAGATGAGCTGGACACACCTGCTTATCTACGAAAACATGAAGATGAGACGATCGAAACGGAAGCGAAGATCCGTCTTATCAAGGCAGAAACGCCGTCAGAGAGTGCTGAAGTTGTAGTAGAACCTGTGAAAAAGCCACGTACGATCGTCGAAGCGGCGAAACAGGTCAAAGAGCAGAAACAGACAGTTGTCGTAGAAGAGCTAGAAGAGAACAAAAAATTGCTTGATCAGATCGAAACAGGTAAAACAGAGAAGCCTAAAAACTTCAAACTGCCATCGGTAAACTTTTTACAAAAATCTCCAGGAAAGTCAAAAAGTATAGATGAGAGTGAACTTGACGATAAGATCCGTTACCTCATAGAAAAACTTGCACACTTTAAAATAGAGGGAGATGTTATCCGTACCTATGCGGGCCCCGTTGTCTCTACCTTTGAGTTTAAGCCGGCAGCGAATGTAAAAGTCAGTAAGATCTTGAACTTACAAGATGACCTGGCAATGGCCCTCTCTGCAGAGACTATCCGTATACAGGCTCCTATTCCTGGTAAAGATGTTGTTGGTATTGAGATTCCAAATGAGAGTGTCGATACCATCTATCTGCGTGAGATCCTTGACGATAAGCTTTTTCAAGAGTCCTCTTCACCATTAACGCTGGCACTTGGAAAAGACATAGTAGGTAAGCCATTTGTGACTGATCTTAAAAAGCTGCCTCACCTTCTCATAGCTGGGACAACAGGTAGTGGTAAAAGTGTCGGTATCAACGGCATGATCCTCTCTCTTCTTTACAAAAACTCGCCTGATCAACTGCGTCTTCTTATGATCGATCCTAAGATGCTGGAGTTTTCAACCTATAACGACATTCCACACCTTCTAACTCCGGTGATCACCAAGCCAAAGCAGGCCATCATCGCCTTGAACAATATGG
Source organism: Helicobacteraceae bacterium (assembly GCA_030596305.1). Taxonomy (GTDB): domain Bacteria; phylum Campylobacterota; class Campylobacteria; order Campylobacterales; family Sulfurimonadaceae; genus Sulfonitrofixus. Next base: position 1,068 of record JAUVKK010000140.1, read on the forward strand.
TTAATGAGATGGAACGTCGTTATGAGCTCATGGCAGAAGCACGTACCAAAAATATTGAAAACTATAATGAGAAGATTAAAAAAGAGGGTGGAGAGCACTTCCCTTATATTGTTGTGATCATTGATGAGTTGGCTGACCTTATGATGACAAGCGGTAAAGATGTTGAGCACTCCATCGCAAGACTTGCTCAAAAGTCACGTGCCTGCGGTATCCACCTTATCGTAGCAACACAGAGACCGTCTGTGGATGTTGTTACCGGCCTTATTAAAGCAAATCTGCCTTCACGTATCTCATACAGGGTAGGGCAGCGTGTCGACTCTAAGATCATTCTAGACCAGCAGGGTGCTGAGTCACTGCTTGGTCGTGGAGATATGCTTTTTACACCGCCAGGCTCAACTGGTCTTGTACGTCTGCATGCACCATGGGCAACTGAAGAAGAGATCGAAAACATTGTTGAGTTCATCAAGGCGCAGCGTGAACCAAATTATGACAGAAGATTTTTGCAAGAAGAGAATGAGACTCAAAAGAGCAGTACTCCAGGCGGTATGTCTGAAGGTGTGTTGGACGATCTATATGAAGACGCAAAGAGTATTGTCATTAATGACAAAAAAACCTCTATCTCTTACCTGCAGCGTCGACTGCAGATAGGCTATAACCGTTCAGCGACGATTATTGAGCAGTTGGAGCATCAAGGGGTCTTGTCATCGCCTAATGCTAAAGGAAACCGCGAGATCGTAGGCGGATAATGCTTATTGTCTTGGAGCTTTACCAAAAAGCGTCGATGGCAGACTTTGTCATTAAAAACTACGATGAGCTTGATGAAAATGCTATTCAGGAGCTCATAGAGTTTGCTGAGGGTCGCGGTGGCTTTTTCCGTGAAGACCTCAAACGTTTCTCTATTCGCAAGCGAGCTCCCATAGAGTACCTCCAGCAGATCTTTAAACATTCAGATATTGATGTACAGATACAAGAGCCTAAAGTAGTTATCGACATCTTTGCAAGTAGTGGCAGTACACTGAAAGCACCAAGAGAAGCAGATGAGACCATCGGCTTTGGCAAGCATAAAGGTCAGAAGTGGGGCGAAGTCCCTACAGAGTATCTAAAATGGGTACAAGGCTCTATGCACGGTTATAATGCTGAGATAGCCAAGAAGGTCATGATCTACCGTAAAACAGCAGAGAGACAAAAAAAAGAGAGTATAGATGGCTAAAGGTGCAACAATATATAAATGTAATCTCAATATAGCGAACATGGATAGCCATTACTATGAAGAGCATAGTCTAACGATGGCAAAACACCCCTCTGAGAGCGATTTAAGGTTAATGATACGTCTAACAACCTTTGCTCTTAATGCCAGTGATACGCTTGAGTTTACCAAGGGAATATCGCAAGATGACGAGCCTGATGTATGGGCGAAAGATCTGAGTGGTGACATTGATCTCTGGATCGACATAGGGCAACCTGACGAAAAACGAATCCGTAAGGCATGTGGGCGCTCACAAGAAGTGATCATCTATAATTATCTCGAAGGCAGTGCACTTTCCTGGTGGAAACAGGCTGAAAAGACCTTGAATCGCTTTAAAAACCTCTCTGTTGTTTTTCTAAAGATCGAGGGTGACCTGGAAACGCTTACAAAACGCGGTATGGATATACAATGTAACATTAGTGATGGTGAACTGACACTGATAGATGAAGAGAATAGTGTTGCAGTTCGACCAGAGGTGTGGAAAGAGGGCATATAGTGGACAAGTTTATGCAGATGGCTTTTTTAGAGGCAGAAAAAGGGATAGAAGCAGGAGCGGGCGGTCCTTTCGGTGCAGTGATCGTTAAAGATGGGGAGGTGATAGCTTCCGGGCACAATGAGGTCCTCAAACATAATGATCCAACGGCTCATGCTGAGATGATCGTGATCCGACAAGCATCATCTGCATTGCAGGAGTACCACTTAAAAGGCTGTACACTTTATGTCACTGCTGAGCCTTGTCCTATGTGTTCTGCCGCGATCCATTGGGCACATATTGATAAGGTCGTGTATGCTGCAACAAAAGAGGAGGTGGCAGAGATCGGATTTGATGATGCCTTGATCAGTGATATTGCTCTGCACAAAACAGATGATCCTGTGCTCTTTGTGCACAGACCACTCCTTGAGAGCAAGCGACTGTTTAAAAAATATACTGATGACACTGATAGGATCATCTATTAGATAGAAAATGGGATGATATTGTTAAATATGAGTAGTTAAGTTACATATCGCTCTTTTGGAAATAGCAGTAAATCCACTTAGAACCCCATGAAATAGGCCCCTATTGCCTTATGTGTAGATAATACACATCTCTAGAATTAAAGTGTTTACTTTTGTAACATATGGCTTTTTATTAGGAAAAGCTTCGTTATAATCATAAAACTTAAATTTCAGGAGATCCAATGGCATTTTTAGAAGACTATAAAGCTCACGTTGCAGAACGTGAAGCACTAGGTGTTCCACCACTTCCACTTTCAGCTGAGCAAACAGCAGAGGTTATCGAATTAATCAAGGCAAACTGTACAGACGAGTTGTTAGACTTACTGACTAACCGTGTTGCTCCAGGTGTTGATGACTCTGCACATGTTAAAGCGGCTTTCTTAAATGAAGTTGCTGCTGAAAACGTTACTGTAGCTGCAATTGCTCCAGAAAAAGCGGTTGAGATGATGGGTATGATGTTAGGTGGATTCAATGTTCTTCCTATGATCAACGCACTTTCTTCTTCTAA
>JAUVKK010000030.1 GCA_030596305.1 Helicobacteraceae bacterium
GTTATGCTTGTCGGTATGCTGTTTATGGCGTTTTACTACTTCCAGGCAACAGGTCAATGGAGCTTCTCACTACTTGAATGGTACCGTCTGATCCTGCCTGAGAACATTCAGTACTGGTTATTTGTAGCATTCTTCTTTGGTTTCGCGATCAAGGTTCCGATGTTCCCATTCCATACATGGTTGCCATACGCTCACGGTCAGGCACCGACTATCGGTTCTGTGATCCTTGCAGCGGTACTGCTTAAGATGGGTACGTACGCGTTTATCCGTTTCTCACTGCCGTTGTTCCCGGACGCGTCAGTGTTCTTTATGTATCCGGTCGCCATATTGGCGATCATTATGATCATCTACACAGCGATGGTCGCATACGCTCAGAAAGATATCAAACAGGTTGTTGCATACTCTTCAGTATCACACATGGGTGTTATCATTCTTGGTACTTTCGCACTTAATGTTGAAGGTATTACAGGTTCTGTATTCTTGATGATCGCACACGGTATTGTTTCAGGTGCACTCTTCTTGCTTGTCGGTGTTATCTATGACCGTCGTCATACTAAACTGATGAGTGAGTTCGGCGGACTTGCACATATCATGCCAAAATACGCAGTAATCTTCGGAATCATGATGATGGCATCTGTGGGTCTTCCATTGACGATCAACTTCGTTGGTGAGTTCCTTTCACTTCTTGGATTCTACAAGCAGTCTCATATGATGACACTACTTGCAGGAACAGCGATCATTGTTGGTGCTATCTATATGTTGGCAGCGTACAAAAAAGCATTCTTCGGTAACGTCACTAAAGTAGAGAACGAAAACCTTAAAGATCTGAACAAGACTGAACTTCTTGGTCTTATTCCATTGACGATCATTGCGATCTGGTTAGGAATTTATCCTAAGCCGGTACTTGAGCCGATCAACAACTCTGTTGAGTCTGTTGTTCAGCTTATGCACGACAAAGCGATCTCAGCCGAAGCAAAATCGGTGATCCCGTCTATCGCAAAATTTGAAACTCCGGAGGCACACTAATGTTAGAAGCAGTTAACGTCTCATTGGCTTCATTAAATGTTGCAACACTGGTACCGATGACTATTGCAGTTGTCGGTGCACTTGCTATTATTGTTATTGATCTTATTAAAGGCGGTTTAGACAAATCGCTTTATGTGATGATAGCAATGCTATTTTTACTACTTGACCTTGGTGCTGTTATGGGTTCTGCAGGTGTATTTGCTGCGAACGGAACACAACTAGGTTTCTTTGATGTTATGTTGATCGATGGTCTTGCCATTTTGGCACAGCTGGTGATCGTTGTAGCATCTATGATGTTTATTCCACTGGCATTGACATCAAAACGTTTCCATGAGTTCTCTTACCCAGAGTTCTTTGCGCTCTTCTTGTTCATGATCGCAGGCTTCCAGTTTATGGTTGCATCTGACAACCTTATCCTGATCTTTGTTGGTCTTGAGACAGCATCGTTGGCACTTTACCCAATGATCGCACTTCACAACCGCAGCAAGTCATTTGAAGCAGCTGTGAAGTACTTTACTATGGGTGCATTGGCAGCAGGACTGTTTGCCTTTGGTTCAATGGTACTTTACGCGCTTACAGGTTCAGTTGAGATCCATCAGATCGCTAGTGTACTTGCAGCAGACAACTATGCAAATATGGGTTATGTACTTGTTGGTACTGTTTTCTTGTTTGCGTCATTTGCTTTCAAACTTTCACTGGTACCGTTTCATACATGGACACCGGACGTATATGAAGGTTCTTCGGCAGCATTAGCCGGGTACATGTCAATCGTACCTAAGATCGCTGGTTTTGTTGTTGCAATGCGTCTCTTTGAGTTCCTTATCCATTCAGGTGTCATCTGGTTGGAAGTAGTACTGTATGCGATGGTCGTTATTACAATGACTGCAGCAAACATCTGGGCGATTGTCCAAAATGATGTTAAACGTATGCTTGCATACTCTTCAGTATCGCACGCTGGTTTTGTAATGTCTGCTATTCTTATCGGTACAACACAGGCAAATACAGGACTGTTCCTCTACTGGGCACTGTTCAGTTTTGCTAACCTTGGAGCCTTCACCATGTTATGGGTAAGTCGCCAAAAAGTACTGTTGCCAGGTCAAAGTTCAGATCACCCGTTTGAGAAGTTCTCTGGTATGTTCCAGACATCACCTATTCAAGCAACATTGATGGCACTATTTATGTTAACACTGGCAGGAATGCCACCATTTGCTCTTTTCTGGGGTAAGCTTTACCTTATCGGTGCAGCTGTAAGCGGTGGGTTTACTGTCCTAGCATTGATCATGGCACTTAACTCAGCTGTTGCTGGTTACTACTATATCAAGTTGATCGTCTATATGTTTATGAGAGAGCCTGTTAATGCTGATCAGGACTATCTTGTTAATGCATCTACATCACTTAAGACTATTGTAGGAATGGCAGCATTTGCTTCTCTGTTCCTCTTCTTAGCTGTAAGCCCGATGATCGAATTTATCGGTGGCTTTGTCTACAACTCAGGATACTAAGCTTTAGTACCCTTTTCTGTGAGAGTTCGCTCTCATAGTCTCTCTTCTCTCTACTTTTCATTCTCTCTTTTTGTGTATAGTTAGACTTACAAATAAGGAAGTATCATGCGCTTAATTTTCCTATCTCTTTTAGCCTTTAGTTCGCTTTTTGCCGTTAAGTATGACTACACAATTACAGAACCTGTTTTACAGGAGCGAATGCAAAAAGAGTTTCCTATTGTCCATAAAACAATGTTTTTGACCTTTCATGTCTCTGATCCTGTATTACATCTAGATGGTAGAGAACAGCGCTTTAATTTCACAGGTCAGTTGAAGATCCCTAATATACAAGATGAGAGAGGCAAGGCTGTAAATGCAGTTGTAAGTGTTTCATCACGTATTGCCTATACAAAAGGCGGTAATCTCTATCTTAGAAAGATCAAAGTGGTAGACATTAAAAGCAAGTACATCGGTAAAGATATGAAGTCAATGTTATATGGGACGATGGATGAGATGTTAAATGAGTATTTTAAGTTACGGCCTGTCTACTCTCTTGAGAAAGAGAAGGGGATGGTTGGAGCAGCAGTTAACTCAATTCAAAATGTTGTTATCGTCAAAGATGGCCTGAAGATCATCTTTAATGTAGGATAGGGAGCTTATATGAGTACTGCGTGGATATATCTACTAGTGGCTGGCGTCTTAGAGTGGGGCTGGCCGGTTGGATTGAAACTGGGTAAAACAGATGAGGGCATTCATTGGGGTTGGTTGAGCTTTGCAGGTATTACGATGGTTGCAAGTGGGGCACTGTTGATGTTGGCACAGCGTGAGATCCCAATGGGAACAGCCTATGCTGTCTGGACTGGTATCGGTTCTGTTGGTGCTTTTATACTGGGTATCCTGCTCTTTAGAGAGTCTGCTGCGATGAAACGCTTTCTCTTTGTCGGTCTTATTGTTGCCGGCATTATTGGGCTCAAGCTCTCCTCTTAAAGGCTAACGATGGCATGGATATATCTCTTATTGGCAGGGGTCTTCGAATGGGGTTGGCCTATTGGTCTGAAGCTGGGGGTCACGGCAACGGGTTATGATCTTCTATGGCTTTCATTTGCCGGCGTTGCAATGTTTACCAGCGGCTATCTTCTGCTCTTGGCGCAACGGACAATACCAATGGGAACAGCCTATGCTGTCTGGACAGGAATAGGCGCAGTAGGTACCTTTTTATTAGGGATCTTATTCTTTGGTGATGCAGCTACGTTACAGCGTTTCTTTTTTATAGGATTGATTGTAGTAGGTATCGTCGGACTGAAAATGGCTTCTAAATAGAAATAGTTAGAAGCTATCTATTTCATCAAAATAAAAAAGCTGCTGCCGCTGCCGGAAAAGAACCATCCCTCTTTATACTGCTTTTCAAGTTGAGGATAGAGCAAAAGTGCTGGTTCAAAAAGATCATTAGCCTCTTTAGGTGTCATTGTTTTGAGTGCGTCTATAGAGGAGATATTTGAGAGTCTCTCTGCTTCGCTTACTGTTAGCTCTTTGTAAAAGTGCTCACGAAACCCCTGATAGACCTTAGGTGTTGAGATCTCTATATTCGGTGTCACTGTCTTTATGTTTAGGGCAGGTTCATCAAAGGCTTGCACTACCTCTCCGATACCTGAGACATTGGCACTTTGATAACCGTAGACAAAGAAGGGAACATCTGCACCTACCTTAGAGCCGATAGAAGCTAATTCATCACGACTTAGACCAAGATGCAGGACCTCGTTACACATCAATAGATAGGTTGCAGCATCTGAGCTGCCGCCGCCTAAACCGGCAAAAGAGGGGATCTGTTTTTCAACTCTGATGGCATGGCTCTGCATCAGTCGTTCAAGAGGCTCAGACTTGGTCACTTCCAAGAGAGCGGCATAGGCTTTATAGATGGTGTTCTGTTTTGTCTCACAGTTGAAGGCCCCCTCTATGACAAAGTCATTATTCTCTTTAGAGATGAAGGTAAGTGTGTCATAGAGGTTGTTCACCAAGACAAAGCGTGAGAGGATCTCATGGTAGTCACCGCGCTTACCGGTGATTTTTAAAAAGATATTGACTTTTGCGTAGGCTTTATAACTCTTCATCTAGACTCACTCTGTTTAAAAGATAGTGGACACCCTCATCGTCGAATTCAAAGATAGAGATACTCTCCCCATTGTCGATCCAGTATGTCCCGTTCTCAGTGATTTCAAAGTCGTCTCTGAGAAGCTTCTGTCCTAAGAGTATAGTACTTCTCTCTTTGGTGTAGACATTTTGTGGCATATTGAGACATTTTTTGATGTCAAGGGCCTTTTCGTCTTCAAAATGAAACTGCCCCTCATTGAGACGTTCCAGGGCAGAGAGAATCCCACCTTGCATGCCAAGTCTCTCAGCTATCATCCGTCCAAGTGAACGGATGTAGGTCCCTTCGGAGACAGTGGACTCGAAAGTGACAAAGGGGTGGCAGTAGTGTAGAAACTTCATCTCATAGATGGTTGAGTGTATGGTGTTGAGTTTGACCTCTTTGCCTTCGCGTGCCAGATCATAGGCGCGTCTCCCATCGATCTTTTTGGCACTGAAGATAGGCGGGTAATACTCAAGTTCACCCTCTAAAGAGTGAATTGCCTTTTTTATCTTCTCTTCGTCCAGAGCAGCAAGATCATCGATCTGCTTGACCATCTCTATATCAAGAGAGTCAGAGTGTGCTCCCAGCCATAGGGTTGCACGATAACGCTTGGGGGTTTTATTTAAAAAGCGAAAGAGGGAGGTGTATTTTCCAAATGCAACGATCAAAACACCTTTTGCAAAAGGGTCCAAGGTGCCTGAAAAGCCGGCTTTGGCCGCGTTGTACTTCCATTTGAGTCTGGAGAGGTACTGGTTTGAGCCGATGTTGGAAGGTTTATACGCCACAAAAAGGCGGTCGATATTATCTCGTTTCTTTTTTGCCATTATCTAATCTGTCTGTATATCAGTGTATTTAGAGACGTTCGACAAAGGAGGCAAGAATATCTCTATGACTTCCGCCGAAGTTAATGCTGAGCTTAAACTCGCGACCGGCTTTAGAGACACCGAGTACACGTCCCGGTCCAAAGATCTTATGACGGACAAGGTCCCCTTTTTTAAAGGCGGTATTCTGCTCGACTTTAAGTGAACCGGCACAGAGACCTGCCTCAGTGAGGAAACGGCTTTTGCTAAGGTCAGTTCTGCGGCCTTTATAAAAACGGCTGTTGACATGAGAGAGGGTCAGGGTGTCTTTGGCACGGGTGAAGGCAACATAGCCTAAGCGACGCTCCTCTTCCGTGTCACTGCCATCACCGATCAGCGGTAAGAAACCCTCCTCCATACCGATAATAAAGAGGTGCTCAAATTCGAGTCCTTTAGAGGCGTGGATACTCATGATGTAGATACTCTCGCCCTCAACTTCGTCCTGGTCACTTTGAAGGGTAAGCTCATTTAAAAACTCATCAAGTGTGGCCTCAGGAGATTGTTTGATGAAATCACGGAAGAGACCGTAAAACTCATCCATATTGGCAACACGTTCACTCTCATCAGCCAGGTTTTTGTAGATATCTTTGAGCTTGAAGGTCTCTTCCAAGACATCAATGAACTCATAGGTCGAGTGCTCTGCAACTTCAATTACTTTATCGATGTCTGCAGCAAATTTTTTAACTGTTTGGGTGTTTTTCTTTTTGACCAGGGCCTCAAGTTCAGCAACACTGCTCTCTTTGATAAAGTCATACATAGAGACGGCTTTGGCGATCGCTGCTAACTCTATCTTCTCAACGCTGGCTTTACCAAGACCGCGTTTTGGTTTGTTGATAATACGCTTCATTGAGAAGTTGTCATGAGGGTTGGTAATGAGACGGATGTAGGAGATAAGGTCTTTGACCTCGGCGCGATCGTAAAAGCGCAGACCACCGACAAGTTTGTAGGCAATGCCTGCACGGTTGAGGCCCTCTTCGAGTGAACGTGAGAGTGCATTGACACGGTAGAGTATGGCGATCTCTTCAGGCGAGATACCCTGGGTAATAAGTTCGTTGATCTTTGCAGCGATCTTGCGTGCCTCTTCATTTTCATCATGAGAGCTGAGTGTGACAACAGCCTCACCGCCGTCGCGCGTCGCGATCAGCTTTTTGCCAAGACGAGATCGGTTGTGCTGTATAAGTTCATTGGCAACTTTTAAGATAGAAGCACGTGAACGGTAATTCTCCTCAAGTTTGACAACAACAGTATCATCAAAGTCTTCGTGAAACTCCAAGATGTTACGAACGTTAGCGCCACGCCAACCATAGATACTCTGGTCATCATCACCGACAACACAGAGGTTGTTGTGTGTACTGCAGAGCTTTTTCAAAAGTCTAAACTGGAGCTCATTGGTATCTTGGTACTCATCGATCATAATGTACTGATACTGTTCGCTTGTACGTTTTGCCAGCTCTTCGTTCTCATCTAGAAGTCGAAAGGTAAGGGCCAAAAGGTCATCAAAGTCAACGAGGTTGTTTTCATGGAGATAAGCTTCATACTCTTCATATATTTTAGCAATCTGTTTGTAGTTTTTGAGCTCTGCTTGAGCGTAAGCCTGCCCCGGTGAGATCAGTGAGTTTTTATAACGAGATATTTCGCTGGCGATAAGCGGCAGAGGCAACTCGGCATTGATCTTTTTCAAGATACGTTTTTTGTCATCGGTATCGATCACAACAAAGTTGTTTTGACGCTTTAGCAGATGGATGTTGAATTTTAAAAAAAGTAGACCGAATTTATGAAAGGTACAGAGCAGAGGCGGATATGAGGTTGGTTTAATCATAGAGAAGGCACGCTCTCGCATCTCTTTAGCTGCTTTGTTGGTAAAGGTGAGTGTGAGTGTGTTGTTTGGAGCGATGCCGACAACATCTAAAAGATAAGCTAAACGAGAGGTGATCGTTTTGGTCTTACCGCTGCCCGCCCCTGCTAAAATAAGCAGAGGACCATCGATCTGTTTAACGGCTGAACTTTGTGATTCATTTAAGTTGGTAAATATTTTATCCATTATAGTCTGCTGTCTTTTTATGTATATAGTTAGATTATAGCAAAATTGATTTAAATAATGCGCAGGCATGACATTTTGACTCATCATTGATCTTTTAAGTGATTCATGGTGAATTTATAAAAGTTATATTGTCAATTTATAATCACAAAAAGGATTAATAAGTATAGATTATCCATATGTCTTGTATTGTTTATAATTCTGCGTTATAATGTTTCAAATTAAATTATCTTACGTAAAAGGACAGCTTATGTTAAAAGATTTTGCAAAACTTCATACCTTTTTGACCGTTATCAAAGAGAAGAGTTTTTCTAAGGCATCTGCAAAACTGGGAATCTCCCAGCCGGCAGTAACACAACAGATCAAATTCATCGAAGAGTATCTCGATACAAAGATCGTTGAGCGTAAGAAAAACGGTATTAAATTGACCAAAGAGGGTGAAGACCTTTACCGTATTGCTGTACGTCTTGAAAAAGCGATCAACTCAAGTGAAAAAGATCTCTTAAAGATCATTAACAAAGAGTTCACATTTATCTTAGGCTCTTCGTATGCCATCGGTAACTACATTATGCCACGTTATCTTGGTGCGATCAAAGAGAAGATCAATAATGAAGTCTATATGAATGTAGGCCTCTCTGAAGAGTTGATTGATGCGATCGAAGATAAAAAGATCGATATAGCCCTGATCGAATCACCTGTAATAAGAGATGGGATTATCTACCGCGAGTGGATGGATGATGAATTAGTCATCTTCTCTAACCAACCAATTCCAAAACAGCTTCGCCGTGATGATATGTATAACTTTGACTGGATCTGTCGTGATGAGAAGTCGCATACACGTAAAATTACATCTGAAGCATTTGATGAGATCGGAGTAGAGTGTTCAAGCTTTAATGTTATTGGTGTAGTACAGAGCCCAACAGCGATCAAAGAGTCGGTAATGCGTTCACCAAAAGATGCAGCTCGCCCGGTTGTTTCTGTGATCTCTCGTCATGTTATTCAAGATGAGTTAGCAAACGGAACACTTTTTGAAGCACGTATCAAAGGTCAAAAGATTGAGCGTAAGTTGTATATTGCTTATGGTAAAGATCGTAAACACGATGCGTTTGTAGACAACGTAGTAAACTATCTACTAACCCTAAAAGTAGCAAAACC
>JAUVKK010000270.1 GCA_030596305.1 Helicobacteraceae bacterium
GATGAGAAAGCCTCATCGATAAACTTTGAAGCAACCAAGATGTTTTTTGTGGGTGTTGATGGTAACTTTAGTGACTTTAGCGGGACGATAAGTGTTGAAGGTAACGCTGTTACGGCTATTAATGGGGTTATAAAGGTTCTCTCTATTGACACGGACGACAAAAAACGTGACGACCACCTCCTGAGCAGTGACTTTTTTCATGAGGTAAAGTTTCAGGCGATTACATTTAAGTCGACTAAGATCACAGATGAGAAGGTTGTGGCAGACATCACGATCAAAGATATCACCAAGTCTGTTACCTTTGAGATGGAGTCCATTGAGGTGAGCGAAAAAAGTGTCAAGATCAAACTGACAGCCGTGGTTGACCGTACGGAGTTTGACATCGACAATAACTTTATGAGTATGATCATCTTTGACAATATTGATGTCACTTCGACACTGATCACAAAATAACTTCCACAGTCATCGTAATAATATGATGACTATACATCTACATGATATAATCTTACATAAACTTACTATTGGGATCTCTTTTATGAAAAAACTATTTTTACTGCTTCTCTTTTTAACCTCTTCACTCTTTGCAGACTTGAACTGGGCAGAGGATTATGAGACAGGATTGGCACAGGCAAAAAAAGAGAATAAAAAGATCATCCTTATGTTCACACTCAGTGCATGTCAGGTCTGTAAGAATATGAAAGATGAGGTTTATACACAAAAAGAGGTTCAAGACTATGTTGCGAAGTACTTTGTACCGATAGAGCTTAATCTTGATTTTGATGATAAAGAGGGCTTTCAGGTCTTTGGGACACCGACCTTTTATTTTCTTGACAGCAATGGCAAGCAGATCGGCGATGTTAAAGTAGGCGGCTCCAATACCATGGGGTTTATGAAAAGACTTAGAGCTGTACAAGCATCAAAATAGTTTTAGATTATTTTAGGAGGCCAAAATTATGAAACGTTATCTTACTCTTTTGTTGATCGTGGTAAGTTCACTATATGCTGATATGTACTGGGCTGATGATTACAAGTCCGGGCTTAAAGAGGCTGCACAAAAAGATAAAAAGATCATTGTCTATTTCTCTAAAGAAGATTGTGTTAAGTGTGAGGAGATGACTTGGACAATAAGTTTTGATAAAAATGTATCAAACTACGTCACCGAACATTTTGTGGCGATAGAAATTGACATTGAGTATGATAAACGTCAAGGCTTTAAGATCTATCAAACACCAACAATCTACTTTCTTGACACTAAGGCAAAACGGATTGGAAAGCCGCTTACGGAAGTATTGGGACCAAAAGGTTTTCTAAAAAAACTGAAAGAGATCGAAAACAGTAAACAATAGTGGTGTGATGTGATAAAATACGCTCATTAAAAATTAGGACACTGCTATGACAAAAACAGAAGAACTTATTGACTTATTAAACAACGACATTATCCCAGAGATCGAAGATGTGATCGACGGTCTTTTTGAACTGATCAACGATGCAAAAACAGCTACAGAAGAAGTGAAACAAGAGTTAAATGAACTTCAAGAGCTTAAAACAGAGTTTAAAGTGATGCTTGAAGAGGCGATGACCGGCGAGCTCGAAGAAGATGAAGCTGGAGAGATCCTAGAAGAGATCGAAGAGATGCGTTCAGGCGCTGAAGAAGAGTAGTCTACTTGGAGGCGTAATAACCTCTCTGCATGGTGATGAGCTTCTCTTTTTGAGAACGTGTCATCTTTTTAACAGCTATCTCCCTTTTTAGAGCAGCGTTTTTTGAGCGGTGCTTCTCCTCATAGACCAACTTTACCGGAAGACGCGCTTTTGTATATTTGGCACCTTTTGGCGAGTTGTTGTGATCCTCTACTCTTTTATCCACCTCTTTAGCGATACCCGTATAGAGAGTATTATCTGCACACTCCAGTATATAGAGTGAGTAAAACTCCTCATCTTCGAGTTCAATGGTATTGTTGAAAAACTTCAGTCCTG
>JAUVKK010000053.1 GCA_030596305.1 Helicobacteraceae bacterium
AGACCGCGTTGAAGACCGTTTTTCAACGGAGTGAGCTCTTCATTGTAATTGCGTTCGATCCCTTTCATGCCGTGTGAACGGGTATAGCCGTGGTCTTCGTGTTTTTTAGGATAACCGATAACCGGGGTGAGCAGATCACCATAAGGGTAGATACGCGCTTCACCGCTCTCGATGATATCTAGTCCCTGTAGGATATGACGACCGCTGGGCGTTTTATACTCTTGAAAGACGTTGAGGCGGCGCAGTTCATACGCAAGGGTCTTGAGATACTGGGCATGTTGTTCAGAGATGCTGTAACTGAGTGTCACGGTCCCTCTTTTACGCAGTTTTTTGCGAATGGTCTTTACGGGAATATCACTGTAGATAGAGAAGAGTTGGATGAAAAGCTCTTTTTTGTCCGGATCAAGATTTTTTGTGTTGATCATCGCCTTATAGACTTTTTTGGTGATTGCCAAGTGAAAACCGTCTGCACTGATGATACTGCCGCGTTCTGCATTGGTGGCGTCAGAGGTAAACAGTGAGGGGAGGTGTCTCGGCTTGACGGCCGTATAGAACATGGTGCTTAAGAAGATCAAAAAACCGATGACGATAAAGATAAAGAGGAGCAGGACTTTTGAAGATTTGTTGCGGTCATCAAGCATATTGTCCTACCTCCATTTTATTACGTCATCAACTAAATACCTAAAACTCAATGATGGTAATTTTGTACATAATCAAGGCAGATATTCTTTAGCGTAGCCGTAGCTACGGTGAAGGTTGTCTAACGTAGAGTATGTGCAAAAGTACCCTCACCCTTTGGGGAGAGCGAGAAGAGGCAATCTTCAAACAAATAGAGCTTCGACTTAGCTACGGCTAGGTCTTCATCTCTCTTCGTTCAAATCTTACCTCTTCTCACTCTCTTGAGTTTTTAGGTATTTAGTTGGTGGCGTAATTGCTGAAGAAATATATCGAGAATATCATTACAAAGGTGTTAAATGCAACCATTTATTTATGGCTTTATGTTATAGTTTGCTAACAAAAACTGAGGGATCTATTGATGCGATTATTAATAAGCTTATTTCTATTTGTCACAGTACTTTTTGGTGTTGAACTGGAGTTGGATAAAAACTATGCCGGTCCGAAAAAACTGACAGTCTCGCAGTTGGGTGTAAACATGGGACTTCCCCACCGCTGGGAGGCCATTGCTAAAGAGGGTGAAGGCTTGGTACTGTTTCAACAAGAGACACAAGATACAATGGTGTTGCGTTCTAAAAGTCTGAATATCTCCGAAGCGATCGCGTACCTGAATGAACCGCACTATCTGAAAAACAGTGTCAAGGTTTTTCCTCAAGAGCGGATCGTAAAGCTTAACTCCCGAATTTATCGCAGAGCGTACAGTTCAAACGGTGGACAAGACCGACCGTCTGTTTTGATCTATGTCATTTTAGGACCGCAAGAGAGAGCGGTAGTGATGAAAGTCCAATATGCCGGGAAGAATGACAGTGCTATCAAAGCGACAACAATGAACATTGCGCAAGCACTTAGTTTTACACCGACTAAACAACTCAAAAGCAGTATTCAGAACTTAGAGGCACGTCTTGAGGGCGCACATATCGCATATGTTAAACGCGATGGTGCGTATGATGACAAACGTGAACTATGGCTCTGTTCCAACAGACGCTATCTTCTACAAGAAGAGCGAACTGTAGCAGGCGGAATGTCACGTGTTCATGAGCAGAAGTATGGAAAATGGTCTGTTGAAAATGAACAGCTTGTTTTGCAAGGGGATGATGGACTTGACCGTCTAATCGATGTTAAGTTTCAAGACAATGCCCTGATCTTTGACGGGCATCGCAGTTATGAGCTTAAAAATCATCAATGCAAATAGAGCTCTTGCTCCTTTTGATGTCCTCTCTTTAAACCCAAAACGCTAAAATGTCATCACTAATGAGAACTCTGAGAATGTCAGATCTATTCAGAGGTCTCAAATATTAATCATGGAAAATAATGGCTGATCGACAACTTTTTATCTTGACTGTGCTGCTTATCGGTATCAGTATTATCTTCTCATACTCACTTTCAAGTTACATCGTTGTGATGTTCGGCTACAGTGATTTTCACTTTGTGATCCGACAGTCTGCTTTTGGACTGCTCTCAATTTTGATTATGTGGACACTTTCGCAGCTTAATCCCGATGTCTGGTTAAACCGCCTGGGACTTGCGCTGTTTGCCGGCAGTTTTTTATTGATGGTTGCTATGCCGTTTATGCCCACAAACCTTGTAAGTGAGGTGGGTGGTGCAAAACGGTGGATCAAAGTGGCAGGTTTCTCTTTGGCACCAGTAGAGTTTTTTAAAGTAGGTTTTGTCTACTTCCTGGCGTGGAGTTTTTCACGCAAGCTTGGGCACCATGGCGGGATGGGTCTTAAACAGGAGTTTCTGCGTATAGCGCCATACCTGGTCTTTTTTGTCTTAGTGATGGGGCTGATCGCTGTGATGCAAAAAGATCTTGGGCAGGTTGTTGTACTGAGTCTGGCACTGCTGTTTATGCTGATCTTTGCCGGCAGCAGCGGTAAGGTCTTTATAACGCTGATGGGCAGTGCTGCGCTCTTTTTTCTTGTCTTTATTTTTACAGCCGACCACAGGATAGCCCGGATCAAATCATGGTGGTCTTTGGCGCAGACACAGTTGGAACCTTTTCTGCCAAGCTGGTTATTGAGCAAGCTTCATGTGGAGAGTTACTCCGAACCCTATCAGATATCGCACTCGCTTAATGCGATTAACAACGGCGGCCTTTTTGGCTCGGGTCTGGCCAACGGTACCTTTAAACTCGGGTTTTTGTCAGAGGTGCATACGGACTTTGTTTTGGCCGGTATAGCAGAGGAGTTCGGTTTTCTTGGTGTACTTTTGGTGACCTTGATCTTTTTAGCGATCTTGCACCGTATTTTCATGATCGCAAATCGCAGCAGGGATGAAAAAAGTTATCTTTTCAGTATTGGTATCGGTCTGGTGATCGCATTTACCTTTTTGATCAACGCTTTTGGTATCAGCGGGATCACACCGATCAAAGGTATATCGGTGCCGTTTTTAAGTTATGGCGGTTCAGCAATGATCGCCGCATCGATAGGTATTGGTATGGTCTTGATGTCCTCACGCAAAGTAAAGTTGAAACGTTAGGAATATGATGAAAATAGCGATAACAGGCGGCGGTACAGGCGGGCATTTGGCAATAGCAGCAGCACTGCTTGAAGCCTTGAAAGAGAAGGGGCATGAAGCGATCTATATCGGTTCGACCTCAGGTCAGGACAGAACGTGGTTTGACAAAGAGCTGCGTTTTGAAAAACGTTATTTTCTTGATACCAGCGGCGTTGTAAACCGAAAATATCTTGGCAAGTTATGGGCGCTGTTCAAGATCTTTCGTGCGGTCATCAAATCGCGCAAGATATTAAAACAAGAGAAGATCGATGCCGTGATCTCTGTTGGCGGCTACTCTGCAGCAGCAGCGACCTTTGCTGCTTATACAAAACAGGTTCCCTTTTTTATTCATGAACAAAATGCTGTTATGGGGCGCCTGAACACAATGATGAAACCGTATGCGCGTGCTTTCTACAGCTCATATGATGAAAACTCGCCGGTCAAAGATTACCCGATCCGAGATATCTTTTTTAGAGCAGCACGTCTTCGAAAAGAGATCAAAACGATTGTCTTTTTAGGCGGTTCTCAAGGAGCACAGTTTATCAACAACCTTGCTTTGGAGACGGCAGCAGTCTGCAGAGCTAAAGGGATCAAGGTTATCCATCAGTGCGGTGAGCGCGATTTTGAGCGTGTAGAGAAGGCGTATAAAGATCAAAAACTTGATGTTGAACTCTACAGTTTCACCAAAGAGCTTCCCGCATTAATAAAACGTGCCGATCTAGCGGTCAGCCGCGCGGGCGCAAGTACCCTTTGGGAAGTCACAGCAAATGGGTTGCCGGCACTGTTTGTGCCATACCCTTATGCGGCAGGTGATCACCAATTTTATAACGCAGGTTATCTGGTTGATAAAGGGTTGGCCTGGTCGTATCGTGAGAGTGAGTCGTATTCACGCAATCTGCTAGCCATCTTAGATAGTGATCTTGAAGAGAAGAGCCGTGGTTTGATGGAACTTAGCCACAAAGGTGGCGCTGCGGCAATAATTGACAACATAGAGGAGAATTTAGATGTTAGCTGATCTTGTACAGTGGCTCGTTCAAAACATCCTGGACATGGGTTACATGGGGATCTTTTTATTGATGATGATAGAGAGCTCTTTTATCCCTTTTCCCAGTGAAGTTGTATTGATACCGGCTGGTTATCTGGCACAGCAGGGTGAGATGAACATCATAGCTGTCTTTTTAGCAGCCATTTTTGGCTCTTTAGCCGGAGCATTTATAAATTATTTCGGTGCGCTTATTATTGGAAGACAGCTGCTGATACGATTTGGAAAATATATCTTTATATCCAATAGCAGTATGGAAAAGATGGAAGATTTTTTCCAAAAGCATGGTCCTATCTCAACATTTACCGGTCGTCTTATACCCGGTATACGTCAGCTTATTTCGATTCCGGCAGGCCTTTCAAAAATGCCGCTGTTACCTTTCTCTCTCTATACAGCACTGGGCGCAGGTATCTGGAGCATGGTCTTAATCATGCTCGGTTATATCCTGGGTAAAAATCAGGAGTTGATCACGACCTACCTGCATCAGATCACTTTAGGGGTGCTTGGGGCATTAATGGTACTTGTGTTTATCTATATACGACGAAAAGGTAACTTTATACGTCAAAACGATAAGAAATGATTATATTTTAGCTATTTTTCATTTTTGGCACCCTATACTACTGCTGAATTTACATAAGGAAAAATTATGATTGAAACGATAAGAAGTGTCGAAAAACAATTCCAAACCATTGACAGTATGGTAAATACCACGACATATGGTGCACAGTTAAAAGATCCAAGCTATATTGAAAAGCTCTCTATTGCTATAGAAGAGGCCTATGTCAGTCTTAATGACGGTATGTGTGAAGAGATCAAAGCCTGCCAGACCTGCAGTTATCAGCGAAATTACCTGCGTAACATGATGGGTATCTTCAATGAGATCGAAGATGGTTCAGCACTTTCGAGTACAGTCAAGCGCGAACTCTTTACCTTCCCTGAGAAGATCAAAGAGGTACTAAGCCGTATTCAACAGGTCTTAAAAGAGATCTAAAGAAGTCCAAATTTTTTAGTGTGTTACCTATCGGGTCCGCGCGATAGAGAGAATAGTGTAATTTTAGCCCTATTACAGCATTGAAAAGTTATACTTCGGGCAATATTTTATAATCAAGGAGACCTTATGCCACAGATTCCAGGCGGGTTCGAACTAATTTTAATTCTTGCAGTTGTACTGCTTCTTTTCGGCGGAAAAAAGATTCCTCAACTTGCAAAAGGTCTAGGTGAAGGTATTCGTAACTTCAAGAAGTCTGTAAAAGACGATGATGAGACAGAAGTCGCAAAAGACGAGACAACAACTGAAGAGCCTAAAAAAGTAGAAGGTTCTGAAGAGGGTGCAACAACTGAAGCACCTAAAGACACAACAAA
Organism: Helicobacteraceae bacterium; assembly: GCA_030596305.1. GTDB lineage: Bacteria > Campylobacterota > Campylobacteria > Campylobacterales > Sulfurimonadaceae > Sulfonitrofixus. The sequence goes on from JAUVKK010000053.1 coordinate 5,576, forward strand.
ACAAGCTTAACATTGAAACAACGTGTTGCAGCGCTCCTTAGAGAGCAGTTTGAACGAGATGTTGTTTTAGAAAAACCAAAAGATCGTTCTTTTGGCCACTTCGCAACCCCAGTCGCATTTTCCCTCGCAAAAGAACTTCGTAAATCACCTATGGTCATTGCTGAAGAGTTGGCTTCATCGTTTGGTGAAGATCCGATGTTTTCTGCAGTAGAGTCTGTCAAAGGGTATATCAACCTCCGTCTCTCTGAATCATTTCTAGATGAATACGCTTCATGGGCTTTGGAAAATGAAGAGACTTTCGGTTCTATCGGTGAAGATGAAAAGATCCTTCTTGAATTTGTCAGTGCCAATCCAACGGGACCATTGCATATCGGCCACGCTCGTGGTGCTGTATATGGCGATACACTGCTTCGTCTAGGTCGTAAACTCGGTTTTGATATTACAGCAGAGTACTATGTCAATGACGCCGGTAACCAGATCGATCTTTTAGGACACTCTATCCAGTTAGAGGGACGCGCTACGATCTTGAATGAAGAGGTTGAATATCCTGAGAGCTTCTATCGCGGTGACTACATGACGGCCTTGGCTACTGATGCCGTTGAGCATTTTGGTAAAGAGATCCTTAGTGATGAAAGTCGTCAAAAAGAGTTGGCTCTCTGGGCAAAAGACAAGGTGATGGAGATCATTGTCAAAGATCTTGCTGATGCCAACATCCACTTTGATACCTTTGTCTCTGAATCATCTCTTTATGATGACTGGGATCGTGTTATGGCCAAGATGGGCGAGGGTGTTTACCGCGCTGATGACAAGATCTGGATCCGCTCAAGTGAGCATGATGATGAGAAAGATCGTGTTGTTGTTCGTGAAGATGGCCGTCCGACCTATCTTGCAGGCGACATCGTCTATCACAACCAGAAGTTTGAGCGTGGATATCACCACCACATCAACATCTGGGGAGCAGACCATCACGGTTACATTCCACGTGTAAAAGCTGCGACTGAGTTCTTAGGTTTTGACAGTAAGAAACTCGAAGTACAGCTTTCACAGATGGTAAGCCTGCTTAAAGACGGTGAGCCGTACAAGATGAGTAAGCGTGCA
>JAUVKK010000185.1 GCA_030596305.1 Helicobacteraceae bacterium
ATGCCGTATTCTATGGGAGAATCCTAAAGATGGATCTGCAGACGAACAATACCCGGGCGACCATATTCTGCTTCATAAAATTCACTTCGGCGTTCATCGATCTCGCTGAAACCCAGTTTTTTGTAGACCATAATCGTCTCAACAGACCCGATCTCAACCATAGTCTGAACGATACGATAGCCTTTAAGACGAGCAGTAAGCAGGCTCTTCTGCACCAGCTCTTTTAAAACAGAGAACTCATGGAACTCATCTTTAACCGCCATAAAGTCAAGTAAAAATGTCTTTTTATCAAACTGTGGTTCTACCTGACGATACGATAGAAGTCTATCTTCATAACTTCCGTCACAACCAAGCTCTCCCATCGCCTTTGTAAAGATCTCATACGTAGCGAGACGTGGTTCATAGCCACAAAGGGAACCGGCATCAACACCATCAACAGTGGCGATCAGGAAATTAGAAAAATGACAAAAACTTTTTGTCTTCGTTGTGGTCAGATTTTCTAAACGCTGAAGAAGGGCCTTCTTGTCCATCGTGTCAAAGATGACATCAAAAACACCTTTTTTCTTACCTGAACGTGAACTCTCCAACATTGATTGTGCCAAAAACGGTGCATCATTTTCCGTTGCTTTACGGATCTTGATATTCATAACTTTCCCCTTACCAAAGCCTAAGCCAAGTTAGCGATATAATAACATTATTAAAATTCTTGAATTAAGTGTACCACATATGAAACAAATTACAAAGCTTTTTTTACCTCTTTTTTTAACCTTCGATTTTGCTCAGGCTTCTGAGCAATTGATCTTGATCGTCAGTGACGATTTTAATACAACACATGCTGTTTTAACACGTTATGAAAAGTAGCAAAACTGCTTTAACAAAGTGGGTGAAGAGATCCCTGTGAATCTTGGACGAAATGGTTTAGGCTGGGGTATCGGGGAGAGTGGCTTTACGCCAAAAGCGGGCGAACCCGTAAAGAGAGAGGGGGACGGACGAGCACCAGCAGGTATCTTCAAGATCTCAAAAGCCTTTGGCTATGCTGCCAGAGTCCGTACCAAAATGCCTTATCTCCAAGCAGACAAAGAGCTTATCTGTGTTGATGACAGTGAGTCAAAATATTATAATCAGATCCTAGACAAAAATGAGAGCGATGACCCAAAAAGTTTTGAGTGGATGCGAAGGGATGACAAACTATACAAGTTTGGACTGGTTGTCGACCATAATACCCAGGCAAAAAAAAGTGCTGGGTCATGTATCTTTTTTCATATTCAAAAATCTAAAACTGCACCGACTGCAGGCTGCAGTGCCATGAAAGAGAACGACCTTCGCACCATTATAAAGTGGCTAGATCCCACCAAAAACCCCAAGGTTGTTCAAATACCTAGAAGCTATTGCTCTGAGGCTGAGGATCTCTACAACGGTGTTGTTTGTCCTTAACTGATGCAGTCTTTTAATAGCATCAACCGATGTGATCTTGGGATTCTTTTTTACTATCGTTAACAGTGTCTGATATTCAATCGAACCTACTCTCATAATAACTCCTTTTTCTTTTATAGTGCCAGTATGATTGAAAATAGTGTGGGAATTGTGTGAAGGTAAATGGTAAATGGTAAATGGTAAATGGTAAATGGTAAATGGTAAATGGTAAATGGTAAAAAGATGGCGAAGCTCATCTTCAAAAGTTCTTGTGTGTGTAAAAGTTTCAGATTTGGGGTAAATTGTGTTTAACTCAGACCGATAGCGCACTGCTGTGCGTAGAGTGTCTGAGTTGGACGCAAGATGCGCCGAAGCTGAAACTTTTACTTAGTTTACGTTTGGTTTTGGGGTATTCTCTGTGCTTGCTGGCAACATTGGATAATCAACCTTAGGTTTTCTACCTTCCAATGCTTTCAAAAATGTCTCAACAGATGCAGCATCCTTGTCACTTACGTTCAGACCAAGCTGAATACGACCCATCTCTTTGATCGCCGCTTGCAGATCCCAAACTGTTCCATTATGAAAGTAAGGCGCTGTCTGAGTCACGTTACGCAGTGTCGGGGTTTTGACCAGACCATTTGCATCACCTTTGAAATCACCGACGTTCTCATATTTGTAGTTCGCTGTAATAGCAAACCCTTGCATACCGCCACCAATTGCAATACCGGTATGGCATGACGTACAACCCAAGTCCATAAATGTTTTAAGTCCCGCTTTTTCAGCCTTACTCAGTGCTTTTTCATCACCGTTCAAGTAGTCATCAAAACGAGAAGGTGTCACAAGGGTACGCTCAAAGAGACCGATCGTGTCCGTAATAGAGATAAAGTCGATCTTGACATCTTTGCCGTACGCTTTTTTAAACTCTGCAACATACTCCGGCATAGAGTTGACAACCTTTGAGATGTACTCTTTAGTTGCTGCCATCTCAGGTGGTGCCAATGTTGGTCCCTTTGCCTGATCTTCCAAGTCTGGACTACGACCGTCCCAGAACTGCTTCTGTGCAAAGACTGCATTATAAACAGTAGGTGAGTTCAAGTGATGCGGGTTGGCTGTCCAACCATGGCCGATAGCTGCAGCAACACCGTCATCTCCACCTTCGCCAAGGTTATGACAGAAGTTACAGCTGATCAATCCACTTTTAGAGAGGCGAGGATCAAAATAGAGCTTTTTTCCCAACTCGATCTTTTCTGGGGTCAGTTTATTAGTTGGATGGTCAATCAATTTTCTTACCGCTGCTTTATCAGCAGGAATAGCCACAAGACCAACTCCCTTAGCCTGTTTTGCCAATGGCGAAGCCATAACCGATGCTCCGACTGCCAATGTTAATAATAGATACTTCATATTCCACCCTTATATTAATTATATGTTGTATTATAGAGTTTTAAACTTAAACAATAATATTTATTATTTAGTTATTATTTTCCTTTATAACGAATTTGATATAATTTACCTAGAAAATAAAGTAAAGTTGGAAAGACCCTAATGAACTACATCGAAGAGCTGAGAGAAAACACCTTGAAGGTCACACCTCAACGCATTGCCATGTTAGAAGAGATCGAAGCTGCAGGGCATATAGATGTTGATGCGCTTTATGAGATCTTGCGTATGAGTTTTCCAAACGTCTCACTTGCTACTGTTTACAAGAATGTCAACCAGATGTACGAACT
>JAUVKK010000004.1 GCA_030596305.1 Helicobacteraceae bacterium
TTGTAGAGCAGTTCGATGTCGTAGAGCATGTCTTTGATGGCTTTGGCCGCAGTTGCAAGGTGGGTCGTCTGCTGGGCTATGGAGGTGATGCTCTCCTCAAAGCCTGCTTCCATGTTTTTGCGTGAGAGCTGCGCAATGTAACGAAAGATCTTTCCCTCAAGATGACGGATATGTTCATAAAGCTTGTCGTAAGTAAGGTCCATGTTCTCCTGGTAACGGTCGAGAAGTTTCTTGACAGGAACCCCTTTTTCAAGTGCTTTCGGCGGCGGGATATTGATAGCCAACAGTGAAAATTCTTCTATCTTTTTACCCAGATGTGTTACCTCGTTTTGCAAAGCATCAAGTGCGACATCGGGAATGTCAAGGGGGACTTTATGAAGAAACTTGGTAATATGGGCCGGCTCTTTTTTGAAAAACAGCTGCAGCCATTTTGCAAGTATGGCAATAAACCCAAACCAGATAGCAACTCCGATAACATTGAAAATAGTATGAAAAAGGGCGATCTGTATAACGGTGTCGGCTGAGGGCATAATATACAGAGCTAGCCAGACAAGCGGCTGCAGGGCAAGCAGGGCGACTATTCCGGTTGAGACGTTAAAGAGAAGATGGGCGAAGGCTGTTCGCTTTTTGTCTGAGGTACCGCCAAATGAGCCTAAGATCACGGTGACCGTTGTTCCTACATTGGCCCCCACAACAAAGGCAGCCGCTGCTTCGATGCCGATAAGCTGTGCAAAGAGAGCACTTTGAATAATGGCAATAGCAGCTGAACTCGACTGAATAAGAGCGGTAATACCAAAGCCTATCAGTGCATACCAGTAGATGTTGTCTGGACTATAGTCTGTGATGTCAAAGTTTTCTGCAAAGATGGAAAAACTGTCTTTCATCCCTTCCAAGCCAAGAAAGATGAGCCCAAAACCCACTAACCCGCCAAAATGGCTTTTCCAACGGCTTCCATCCTCAGTCATGACACCGCCAAGCCCACCGATACCGATGAAGACGTAGGCAATGAGCTTAATGTCCATCTTAAAACCGACCAGACCGATGATCCATGCGGTGACTGTTGTACCGATGTTGGAACCAAAAAGCATGGCTATGGCACTTTCAAGGTTAATAAGCTGTGCACCGATCAATGAGAGAGCCATCAAAGAGACAATGGAAGAACTTTGAAAGAGGGCAGTTGCAGAAAGCCCGGTCAGAAGACCCTTAAACGTAGTACTGGTTGTCTTATGAATCCAAGTCTTGAATGCCCGTCCGGCTGAAGCTTTGATCTGAGATTCAAGATAAAGCATGCCAAACAGAAAAAGTCCAAGTCCTGCAAAACCTTGGATCCAAAGAGAGAGGTACGCCATTGAGTCTTCTCCAATAAGAAGTATGACAGTAAGCTAACTGCTGCCTAGAGTCTCTTATTGTAACGTAAATACAATGAGATAATAAAAGGTATATTAAACACAGTAAAACTGCATTCTTTTATAGATCTTCAATGTTTTTGAAAGAGAGTAAAGAATAAAACCTACCAGTAAAATACCAGCTAAAATCGCATATGATATGTCTATACCGATAAATAACCCTATAAGATAAAATATCTCTCCAACTAAAAATACTTCTATAAGCATGTACATTACAGGCATCCACTTATTACACTGTCTGCGTTCTATCCGATGCATATTATCTCCTTTCTCTATATCTCTAATACTAGTATAAAACGAAAGAGGGTTATATCTAAGACAATTTGCTTATAGATTTTTTTTTACAGTTATATGTAAGGTTGTTAAAAACTTGAAAGTTTGGAGATAAGAGTGTTGTCGAGGTTGAAACTATTGTAACGTAAAAGAGGGTCAAACGTCTGTTTGACCCTTGATCTTCCTATTTTCGTTTTTTTAGTTCAAGCTGTGCTTTTTTGATGACAAGCATCTCATAAACACTGATCTGAGGAAGAGATTCTTCAATCAGTTTGTCAAGATCAGCATCTTTACCTTTGATCTTCTCCAGGTCTTCATAGCCTTTAGGCGAGATCTCCTGCAGAGCGATACTGATAGAACCTGCCCACATGATGGCAAGCATGATCCACATGATCCTTTGGGCCTTGACATAGACGCCGATAAAGTGAAATATAACCGTTAAGATCACTGCTACGGTTAATATGATCATTAAATTCATTAGTTTAGTTTCTCCCCTCGTGGTTGCATTTTGACATCCGTCTCTTTGAGCATCTTGTCGCCAAAGCTTTTGACACCCCAGGTGCCAAGCACCATTAACAAGATAACAAAAAACAGAATTAGCAGAGCCATTGAATATTGTTTAAGTATAGCGATCATCTATGAACTCTTATTGTTGCCTTCTTCAGGCTTCTCAATATCAGCACCGATATAGTCAACACATCGAGAGGTGTGAAAATCACGCATGTGGTTGTCAGAGACAAAAAGATCGCCTTCCAGACGCCATTCAAGGTTTTTTGATATCAATACAGATCGTGAGATAGTACGCTGCATCTTGTTTTCACAGATAACGGTACCGCCTTCATTAAAGACCTCTTTGACACCTTCCATACGTGTTGTTGTCATGTAGTAGTGGATAGAGATCATTGTTACCAAGATCATACTGACACTGACCATACCGCGCATAAAAGCGACTTTTGGCATAAATTCCCGTGTGGTTACAATGGCGGTAACAGTTAAAATAAAGATACCGATAACAATATAGACGATCTCTAACTCAAAAAATAGTTCCATTTATGATCCTTGGTTCATATGTTCTGTTTCCCACGCTTCAAACGCAGGGGTAAAGTACTCAATACGTACTTTTTTAAACTCTCGTGACGAATAGAGTGGCATGTGTGACTTGGAGTCGATCTCTTTTGCCATCTCTTCGATAATGCCGTTAGTCTCTTCTGTTGTCTTGCCATGAACCATCGTAAAGAGGTTGTATGGCCAATTTGCATACTTTGGACGAAGGTAACAGTGGCTTACTGCACTGAAGGCAGCTGCTTTCTCACCGATCGCCTCGCCATTTTCTGCATCAACATCCCAAACCACCATTGCATTGGCGTTAAAACCTGCTTTTCTGTGGTTCAAAATAGAGGCAAACCGTCGCATTATCCCGGCTTCTTGCAATTCTAGCAAAATTGAAAAGAAGGTCTCATAATCAATATCAAGTTCTTCGATAATATTTTTAAATGGTTCACTCTCCATCTTTATATCGTACTGTGCTCTTTTGATGATCTCATGATGTAGCGGTGTCAGTTCTATCTCTGTGTGCTTAACCTTTTTGACCTTCTCTTTTTTGGCATCTTTACCGGTAGTATTGAGCTTGACCGATATCTTAAACAGTTTCAGTGTTGGCAACATGATGTAATCTTCAGCTTCTGTCAGCTCTGACAGGATCTCCAAGGTCTTTTCAAGACCCAGTTTGGAGTCAGGAGCTACAGCGAGTGTGAACCAGATATTAAAGTCATGGTTGCGCTCATAGTTGTGTGAGATACCCGGGTGAGAGTTGATGATCTTTACAGCAGCACTTATCTTTTCAGGTGCAATTTTAAAGGCGACTAATGATGACTTGTAACCCAGACGTTTGGTGTCGAAAATAGCTGAGGTCTGACGAATGATATTTTTCTTTTTCTCTTCTTGTAAGATAGCAAGAACTTCATCTTCACTCATATTCAACTCATCTGCGATGACTTTAAATGGCTTAGGGACTAAAGGAAATTTCTTTTGAATTCTGGAGAGGATCTCTTGTTTCATTGTTGCTCTTCAAATTAGATTTTTTAATGTATATAGAATGAGATTGTAATGTTTTTTACTTTAAGTTGAATTGATATTTGTCAATTGACCTGTGTCAAGTGTACTCTTGTACTATTTAGGATATTCTAACACTTTTAAATAAGGAATACAATGAGCTATTTTCCCGCATTTTTAAAACTAGATAATAAAAAGGTATTGATTGTAGGCGGTGGATATATTGCTTATGAAAAACTGGACCATCTTCTAGACTTTACACATGACATCAAAGTTATTGCACCAGAGCTCTCAGAGCAGATGCAAGCGCGGATCACAAAAGAGGGACTTGTTCTTGAAAAACGCAAGTATGCGGTGGGAGACATTGCAGACTTTGCTGTTGTGATCGTAGCTGTTGACGACATACCGCTGCAGGCTGAGATATTTAAAGAGTCAAAAGAGTACAATTGCCTCTGTAATTCGGTAGACTCTGTCGATTATTGTGATTTTATCTTTCCCTCTTATATCAAGAAGGACGATTTGACTATCGCCGTATCGACATCGGGTGCCTCGCCTGCGATGGCTAAGCACCTGAGACGTTTTTTACAAGAGACTATTCCTGATGGCATCTCAGACTTCTTAAAAGAGATGAAAGCCTTACGAAGTACGCTGCCAAAAGGTAAAGAAAGAATGAAGATGTTAGATAAAAAAGCAGAAGATTATATAAAAGGTTGGAAGTAATGAATATAAAAAAAGGGTTGTTGTTTGGTGTTATATTTGCAGCTATCGTCTTAGGTTTCCTTGCAATGCAGCGTGCGACACCAGACAGTAAAAATGAGAGAATGTATAAAGAGATCAAGGTCTATAGTCCTTATATGATCGAAAAAAGAATCGGCGGCTTGACGATCATTGATAAACGTGATGGTACAAAAGAGAAGCCAAGTGCAGCTGAAGTGCTTCACCGTTTGGATGAGCTCGATAAAACGTGGGGTAAAAAGCACCTTAGAGTTGAAAAAAGTGACCTTATTATTCTTGGAGAAAACAACCAAACAGTTGTTAAGATCTTTATAGAGACTAAAGAAGAGCGCGCTTTTTTACATAATTTCTACGGACTCTAATTCATAATAGCAAAGTAAAAACTCCATCACTCCTGCAAAGGTGAAAGTCATTAAGAAAAAGCCAACAGCTTGGCTTTTATAGACTTGGAACCAGAGTCGATATGCTTGCATCGACGTCGGAGACCTACCCAAAAACTCGGGCAATTCCAGCTCGTGGGTCCTTGTATTCGCAGGGATGACAAATCAGGTGCTCTTAGTCTTATTGCGTAAAGAAAACTCTTACGCCTCTTCATCCTTCAATTTAAATGACATAAATAAGGCAAACAGCAACATTGCCAAAGTCACACTGTAAAGCACCTCGTAACTTGCAAACTGTAATATAACCCCTCCGAGCAGAGAAAAGAAGAGTCCAAAAGAGATAATATTGATCTGCAGTGCAACATAGACCGGGCGTTTCTCCGGTGGTGCCAATATCAAGATGAGATTACCTGAGGCGATGCGGTTTCCATCTGTGGCAGCACCGACAAGAAAAAAGATAGCGATGTATTCGTAGAGTGTTGAGGCGTTAAATGCCAGCAATATGGCACTAAGGTGTAAAAGCAGGGCGATGTTGGCTGTAAGGCGGTTAAGGCCATGCCCGCTGATCTTCCCCCATAGAAGATTGCTGAGCATGGCCCCTACCATCTGTGCTGTGATAAGTGTTCCAATAGCAACACCGGTCAGTTGTATGCTCTCTTGTGCATGAAGAATAATAAATGGCAGGGAGATGAGATAGGCGTAGGCAAATAGAAAGGTTGTTACCTGGATCTGCAGGTCTTTGTCGCCTTTAAGCAGTGCCATGGAGTTTTTCAAAAATGTTCTAAATGAGTTCTCTTTGGGTGCGATCTTCTCTTTTACGGGTTCATCAACGGTTCCCATGGCAAGGTAGCCAAGCCCCATAACAAAGGAGCTGATGATAAAGAGGTAGCCAAAGCTGTAAGGCGCTTCAAACATCTCTAAAACAAGTGCTGCCATTGCGCCGCTGATGAGGCCGCCGAAACCACTGAAAAACTGCCTGTAAGCCATGGTCTTGCCACGGAACTTATGGCTGAAGATCTTGCCGATGATATCTTTAAAATAGATGGCGCCAAACCCAGCGCTGAAAGAGAAGACAAAAAGACCAAGACCGATAGAGGCAAGTGTAAGATCAGGGTGGTCGTCACCCAGTACAACAATAGCAAGACCGATGAAAAACCAGGCAAAAAAGCGAACCAAAAAGACACGACGAAGATATGGCAGCATCAAGGTATAGCTCTGGGCTTTAAAGGCGGCAAAGAGCTGTACAACGATGGCACCGCCGCGAAGCAGGGCGGCAAAGAAGCCGACAAGCAGAGAACTCCCGCCAAAGTAGTTGACGATAAGCGGCAAGATAGTCGAAGGCTCGGCAATGGTGGTGCCGATGGTCAGGAAGAATCCGTGCAGAATATTTCTAATATGGTTGGAAAATTTATCCATTTAATTTTTCGAAGGCTTCATCTACGCTGGCAGCTTTGTCTGTCACAAAAAGATAGACGGCAGCATTCAGCTTTGCAAGTTTCAGGTACTCATCTGATGGATCTGAGAGTTTTTTGAGTGAGTCCTCGAGGGTGATAGCGTCCCATGACTTGTTGTAGTTAATGCCGTAATACTGCGGGTCAATAATAAACTCTTCGACCTCCCCATCTTTAGAGATCCAGAGACGCCCTTTGCTAAAGAGCTCAGGGGTCCCTTCATTACCTTGTATCAGTGCAAAGCGTTTGTAACGGTCTGAAAAGATCTCTACATATTTTTTGACATAGGGTTTGTGAAACACACCGGTAATAGCGTAATCACTCTGCGCGATCCGAGGCAGCTTTTCAATGGTGTTAAAACCGGTACGAAGTCCTAATCGCATACGTATCTCACTAAGTCTGTGCAGGGCATTAAAGTGTTTTTCACGATCAAAGTAGTGAACATTAGATGGAAGCGCCATGTTTGTACAGATATCTTTGATGGTGATACCGCCTTTTGCCGGTGTCAGGTCATCGCCGATGACAACAAGGTTAAGACCGGACTCTTCAAGTACCTTCGCGACCAGGGGAAAGATGTAGGGGTTTTTTGCCTTACCGTCAAAAGGGTATCCCAGCTCTATAGAATTTTCTACTTTTTGATGGGTGATATATTGATCACATGTTGCAATAGCCCCTCTAAACTCCGCTGTTGTCTCAGGCTTGAGCCGCCATCCCAGTAAAAATGCTGCTATCTGCTCGCCGTGGATGCTCTGGTCGAGTATCTGACGCATCATATCTTCGCTCTCTTCAAAACTGAGATCTCTGTTGCCTTTTGGGCCTGTGCCTACTGCGTGTACATATTTGTGAAAATCCATAATTTCTCTTAGTTGATAATTTATAAGTCTTGAGTTTAACAAAATAGTAATGATTAAACGCTTGATTTATGTCATGAGGCCGCTCCAAGACAGAGATACTTTGGCTCTTGATACATATCATCGAAATGCATTTTGGTTTTTTATATACTGCATGTATATAGTAAAAGGAATTGATATGGATTTTACACGCCCGATCGAGATTGCTGACAAGATATACTGGGTCGGTATGTATCTTGAAAACGATCCTTTCCAGTGTCATCCATACTTTATAGAAAACGGTGATGAATCTGTTTTGGTTGACCCGGGTTCGATGTTGGAGTTTGATGCTGTAGTGAGAAAAGTCAACACTATCAGTTCAATGAGCTCAGTAAAATACATTATCTTACATCATCAAGATCCCGACCTTGCTGCTGCCGTACCGGAGATGGAAAAACTGATTAACCGCGATGACCTGCTTGTTGTGACACACAGCCGGATGGTGCCTTTGGTGAAGCACTATCTGATAACCTCTGAGTACTATGAGATAGACAAACACGACCACCGTCTCGATGATGGTGACTTGCATCTTCAGTTTGTGACAACCCCGTATTGTCACTCACCGGGTGCTTTTGTCTCCTATGAGCCAGAGACTAAAACACTTTTCTCCGGTGATATATTTGGCGGCATCGAAGAGTCCTGGGAATTTTATGCCAAAGATGACTATTTTGAAAAAGCCAAGCAGTTCCACGCGGAGTATATGCCCAGTAAAGACATCTTTAATTATGCACTCTCAAAGATCGAGACTTTGGACATCAACCTCATAGCACCCCAGCATGGATCGGTCATTGAAAAAGAGAGAGTCTATCCGTTAATCGAAAAGATGAAGGCACTTGAGTGCGGACTCTATATTGAAAAGGGCTATAACGAACAGCTTATCGATACCATCGATGCCTTAAAGCGAAAAGATATTGCGCTTTTAGAGTCGTTGAGCCATTTTCAGATGTTGATGGACACCATGCACGAAGCGGTTATTGTCTCTTCGGATGAGAAGGGGATTATAGACCTGAACTCTGCTGCAGAAAATATTTTTGGGTACTCAAAATCTGAGTTTCTAAAAATGCGCCTTCTGAACATTGTTGGCGAGGCATCTGCATCGCTCTATTCGGAATCACTCACTGCAGAAGATGTTGACTCCTTTGAGATAGAGCTCATTCGTTATGATGGAACACCTTTTCCTGCTTTGGTAGGAGGACGCAACAGCTATAGAGACAACCTTCCTGTACGGATCACGACGGTGATCGATTTGAGTGAGTTAAAAGAAAAAGAGGCACTTCTCTTTCAAAAAGCAAAGATGGCAGATATGGGAGAGATGATAGGCAACATCGCTCACCAATGGCGCCAGCCTCTTTCGATGATCAACATGATCGTTGCTGTGTTAAAAGAGAAAAACAGACGCGATGTCTTGGAACAAGAAGAGCTTGGCGCTAAGCTGAGTGAGGTTGAAAATAGTATTCAGTACATGTCGGGAACAATGGATGATTTTATGAGCTTTTACAAGCCCAATAAGAAAAAAGAGGAGTTCTGTGTCTGCAATGCTGTTGAAAAAGCACTAGAGATCATCGCACCTGACCTTCCTGCAAAAGGGATCGAACTTAGATTTGAACCGAAGTATGAGTATTATGTCCACGGCTATATCAATGAATATACTCAGGTCTTAGTCTCTCTTTTGACCAATGCAAAAGATCTGTTGGTCCATAGAGGTATAGAATCTGCTTACATTAAGATCGAGATCTTTGAAAAAGATGGTGAAGTTGTATTAGAGGTGAGTGATAATGCAGGTGGTATGAAAGAGGAGAACTTAAATCGTATTTTTGAGCCGTACTTTACAACTAAACACAAGTCATCCGGAACAGGACTGGGACTCTATATCTCCAAGATGATCATCGAAAACAGTATGAGCGGCATACTAAGTGGCGAGAACATGGATGAGGGTGCCAAATTTGCAATAGCGATGCGGAGGGTTTTTAGATGAGTGAGAAGATCAGTGATATTTCAATCTTGGTGGCTGAAGATGAAAAACAGGTCTTAGAGCCTATGGTAGAGTATCTTCAACTCTTTTTTGAAGATGTCTATACAGCCAGAGATGGTTTGAATGCGTTTAGGATCTACGAGAGTAAAAAGCCCGACATCATTATCTCAGATATCCATATGCCGCATATGGATGGACTCACCATGATCGAAAAGATCCGCAAAAAAGATAAAAAGACAAAGATCATTATCACAACGGCACATTCAGAACGAGAGAAGTTGTTGCAGGCAATAAAACTGCACCTGGTCGAGTACCTGATAAAACCTGTTCAAAGCGACCTTCTTAAAGAGATGCTGCTCTCTTTGGTAGCTGAACTGCGTCAAAATGCAGACCGTGTTGATCTGAAAGAGGGCTATACCTGGGACAGTGCAGGAAAGTTCCTGTTGCACAAGGGTGAAGAGGTGGCGCTGAAAGAGAAAGAGAAAAAAGTGCTTGACCTGCTCTGTGCCCATGCCAACCAGACAGTCTCAGTTTTTGATATCTATAACTATCTCTATGAAGACCAGCCAGACAGAGAGTTCTCCTCTAACTCCATTACCTCTTTGATGAAACGTATTCGTCCTAAGTTGCCTGAAGATACAATCTCAGCGGTCTATGGAGTAGGATATATTCTATATACTAAGTAAAATTGTGGAAAAACCACTGATTTTTACCTTTTGACAGTTTTTGACAAACTCTTTTTCTATACTTTTGGCAGAGGTGTTATTACGCAACCATTAAGATTCAAAGCCTTAAGACAAACGACGAAAGTCCTTTCGCACCTCTGAATAGATTCCTCCGTTTTATACTCCAAAATTAAATAACCTCCAAAAAACTCTTTTTTATACAAGTTTTACATAGAAACCAATTTTGACAAGATCTGACATACTCTTTTTCTATACTGTTAATCAGAGGTGCAAAAAGAGATATTCATACTCCAATATAAACATACTCTTTTAACTAGATTTATCCTTAAGAATGCACGGTGTATGCACCTCTCATCTTCATTAAAAAATTTCCTACTCTATCAATATTATCAAAATATAAACGCATATTAATTTATATAAATACTTTCCAAGATTGACACGATCTGACATTATCTTTTATTATACTTACACTATTACGCCACCAACTAAATACCTAAAAACTCAAGAGTTATATAAGAGGTGAGATTTGAACGAAGAGAGATGAAGACCTAGCCGTAGCTAAGTCGAGGCTCTATTTGTTTGAAGATTGCCTCTTATATAACTCCCCGAAGGGTGAGGGTACTTTTGCACATACTCTGCGTTAGATAACCTCCACCGTAGCTACGGCCACGCTGAAGAACATCTGCCTTGATTATGTACAAAATTACCCTCATTGAGATTTGGGTATTTAGTTGGTGGCGTAATATCTGAGCAGGAGAGCTAATATGTTAGAAGAGATACTAAAGAGAAATGGTGAACGGGAAGAATTTGTTCCTTATAAGATAGAAGATGCCATAAAAAAAGCATTTAAAAGTGAAAATGTCATCTATGACAACAGCCTCTTCTTTCGTGTTATAGAGAGACTCAAACCCAAACGTACAGCAGCCGTCGAGGATATCCAGGATCTCATTGAAAAAGAGCTGTACAAAGCACGCTACTTTGATGTGATGAAATCTTTTATGCTCTATAGGCTGATGCATAAGATGAAACGTGAACACACACATGGCTTCAGTGAAGACACAACTTATATTAATGCGGTTCAGACCATTGAAGAGTATATCAATGGGACAGACTGGCGTATCAAAGCCAACTCTAACACAGGCTACTCGAATGCCGGGTTGGTCAATAACAGTGCAGGAAAGGTTATCGCCAACTACTGGCTTGACAAGATCTACTCTAAAGAGGAGGGGTATGCCCATCGTAATGGGGACTACCACATTCATGACCTTGACTGTCTGACCGGGTATTGTGCGGGATGGAGTCTTCGTGTTCTGCTTGATGAAGGCTTTAACGGGGTGCGTGGACGTGTTGAATCAGACGCCCCGTCACACCTGAGAGAGGCTTTGGGACAGATGGCAAATTTCCTAGGGATACTGCAGAGTGAGTGGGCAGGGGCGCAGGCCTTTAGCTCATTTGATACCTACCTTGCACCTTATCTCTTTAGAGACAAATTGAGTTATAAAGAGACAAAAAAAGCGATACGAAGCTTTATCTACAACCTCAATGTTCCGGCGCGCTGGGGACAGAGTCCTTTTACGAATATTACCATTGACTGGACGGTGCCGGATGACCTGAAAGATCAGACGCCGACTAGAAACCAGCACCACCTTTTCAGTGACCTTGATGATGCAGAACTTCTGCTCGAAGCCTTTGAAAGAGGGGCTGAGAGTTTTACACAGATGACCTACAGACATTTCCAAAAAGAGATGAATGTCATCAACAAAGCTTTTTATGAGGTGATGACAGAGGGTGACCGTAACGGCCAGCCTTTTACCTTCCCAATTCCTACCGTGAACATCACTGAAGATTTTGACTGGTACGGCGAGAACACGGACATACTGTTTGAGAACAGTGCCAAGATCGGTTCGTCGTACTTTCAGAACTTTATCGGCAGCCAATATCTACGTGATGAATCGGGTACGTTAGTTGAGAACCCTGAAGCCTATAAACCGGGGCATGTGCGCAGTATGTGCTGCCGTCTGCAGCTTGATCTTAGAGAGCTGCTTAAACGCGGTGGCGGTCTCTTTGGCTCAGCTGAGATGACAGGAAGCATCGGTGTTGTCACCATCAACATGGCACGCTTGGGTTATGTGTATGCAGGTGATAAAAAATCACTCTACAGTGAGCTTGACAGGTTGATGGAGTTGGCCAAGTCGACATTGGAAAAAAAGCGTGTGTTTATTCAAGAGATGTACGATAGAGGGCTGTTTCCGTATACATCACGTTACCTGCCGGGCTTTAATAATCACTTCTCAACCATCGGTGTGAACGGGATGAATGAGATGATACGAAACTTCAGTAAAGAGAGTCAGAGTATTACCGATAAAGAGGGTGAAGCCTTTGCCATAGAGTTTTTAGAACATATGCGTGACAGAATGGTGGAGTTCCAAGAGGAGACAGGTAACCTTTATAACCTTGAAGCGACACCGGCAGAGGGGACGACCTACCGCTTTGCCAAAGAGGATAAAAAACGTTACCCGGACATCTTGCAGGCCGGTTTTGATGAGAACATCTACTATACCAACTCATCTCAGATCCCGGCTAACTATACAGATGACCCGTTTGCAGCACTTGACCTGCAAGATGAACTGCAATGCAAATACACCGGCGGAACGGTACTGCATCTCTATATGAGAGAGAAGTTGAGTTCAACAGAGGCATGTCGTAAACTGGTGAAAAATGTCATCTCAAACTACAGACTCCCCTACATCACCATCACCCCGGTCTTTTCGATCTGTGAAAAGCATGGTTACTTGAGTGGGGAGCATGAGTTCTGCCCGCAGTGTGATGAGGAACTAGTCCAAGAGTACAAACAGCAAGAGGAGGGTGCAGAGCAAAAAACTTTGCCTCAGCAAAAAGAGCCTGTCACAGCGTGACAGAACACATTAAATACAAAGGATCAATCATGTCAAATCAAGAGATACTTAAGAAGTTAGAAGCAAAACGAAGCAAGTGTATTGTCTACACAAGAGTCATGGGTTACCATAGACCCGTAGAGAGTTTTAACATCGGTAAAAAGGGTGAACACGGTGAGCGTAAGCAGTTT
>JAUVKK010000288.1 GCA_030596305.1 Helicobacteraceae bacterium
GAGCAGCTCTTCATTGGAAAACTCGGTGCCAAGTCCCATGCCCAAGGCGATAGCTGTTGTTGTCTCCGGCAGCAGATGCGACTGCATCAACTCATAAGGGATCTGCTCCTGGTTGTTGCTTATAAGTGTGACAAGACCTGCCCCAAAACGCAGCGCGGCTGAACCTGTCATAACGGCTGCTCCAGGCTTTTCGCCACAGATCACACTTAGATGACCATAGGTGCCCTTATGGCTGTTTTTCTCATATCGGTGCGGTAGGTGCAGGTCATCTTCTTCTACAAGTTTCCAGTTTGAGTTTTTTTCATAGACTTTTCTGCTGACACCTAAGTCGATGACATAGACAGAGCCAACGATCTCTTTGGCGGCATCACTGAACATACCGCGTTTAAGTGCACCCATGGTCAGTGTGACATCAGCTATGAAACTTTCAGGCTCCATTGTACCGTCAAGTCGAAGTCCCGAAGGCATGTCACAGGCAATTTTGTCTGCATTGAGGTCGTTCATCTCTTCTAATAGCTCTTTTGTCTCTTCATCAAACCGGCGGCTGAAACCACTGCCAAATAGTGCGTCGATCAGGATATCACACTCCTGAACTTCATGAACAACAGTGACGCCGACAGATTCTGCACGTTTTAACTGCAGATTAGTCATAGCTGATCGTGCGCCAAATGAGAGGTAGAGCGAGACATTAAAATCACGATGTAGAAGCCGTGCAAGAGCAATACCATCAGCGCCATTGTTACCCGCCCCGCAGACAATACAGATACTCTCATGATCATCATAATGGTTATGGATGAAGTCTGCCATTCCGTCGGCAGCGTGCTCCATAAGAATATCTTCGCTTAGTGAAAAGTCATTGTAGCAGCGTTGGTCGAGAGAGCTGACTTCAGTAAAAAGATTTTGCATGAGGATTCCTTTTACTAATTATAGCAAAGCCCTATTGTAAGGTTTTGATGTGCGAATGCTTTTTAAGCTATAATTGCGCCATGAATGATTATACGTCAATTGTCAAAGAGACACTACAGATCGAAGCTAGTACACTCAATTTTGCCGCAGAAAAGATCTCTGAAGATCTGGACCAGATCGTAGAGACGATTTTGGCCTGCAAGGGGAAGTTGATCGTTACCGGTGTCGGTAAATCAGGACTTATCGGTGCGAAGATGGCAGCAACCTTTGCTTCTACTGGAACACCAAGCTTTTTCCTTCATCCTACTGAAGCGATGCATGGTGACTTGGGGATGATCTCTAAAGATGATGTGGTCTTGGCTATCAGCTATAGCGGCGAAAGCGAAGAGTTAAGTTCTATCTTGCCTCATGTCAAACGTTTTGATATTCCGCTTATTGGGATGACAAAGAACAGTGTCTCGACACTTGGCAGCTTCAGTGACCTGGTGATGAAGATCGACGTGCAAAAAGAGGCCTGTCCTCTTGATATTGCACCAACTTCGTCAACAACATTGACTCTGGCACTTGGTGATGCTCTTGCAATCTGTCTTATGAAGGCACGTGACTTTAAAAAAGAGGACTTTGCCTCGTTTCATCCCGGTGGTTCACTTGGACGTCAGCTCTTTGTCAAGGTTAGTGATGTGATGCGTAAAGATAACCTCCCGATCATTAGTGCGGATACCTCGTTAAAAGAGGCAATTGTGAAGATTAGTGAAGGACGTATAGGTACGGTTCTT
>JAUVKK010000160.1 GCA_030596305.1 Helicobacteraceae bacterium
AAGAGCAGTATAGAAAAAGAGTCTCACACATCACTCCACAGTATATTGATGTAAAATAGTATAACAGTAATAAGGTTGAATTTGTATGGATTGTTTGAAATGTCTCTGTTTTTTGAAGATTAGATAGTGAATGTTGGATGGGGTAGAGGGATTCGAACCCCCGAATGCCAGTACCAAAAACTGGTGCCTTACCGCTTGGCGATACCCCAACACTGTAGAAATTATTATTAAAAAAGTTATTTGATTGGTTGCGGAAACAGGATTTGAACCTGTGACCTTCGGGTTATGAGCCCGACGAGCTACCGAACTGCTCTATTCCGCGACACTTATGGTGCGGACGAGAGGACTTGAACCTCCACACCGTGAGGCACCAGATCCTAAGTCTGGCGTGTCTACCAATTCCACCACGTCCGCATTTTTGTAATAATAAGTAAAAATAAAGTTAACAATCAAATAAATGGTGCGGACGAGAGGACTTGAACCTCCACACCGTAAGGCACCAGATCCTAAGTCTGGCGTGTCTACCAATTCCACCACGTCCGCATGTGTTTGTTGTTAACAGTATTAATAAAGAACATCTACTATTTTAATTTCTCTGTTTTACAAAACAGAAGCTTTAGTGCCATAGTGGCAAGCGTTAAAAAATGGTACGCCCTAAAGGATTCGAACCTTTGGCCTACGCCTTAGAAGGGCGTTGCTCTATCCAGCTGAGCTAAGAGCGCGTATTGTAATGGTACGCCCGACAGGGTTCGAACCTGTAACCGGCGGTGCCGAAAACCGCTACTCTATCCAGTTGAGCCACGGGCGCACACTGTAAAAAAATGTTTTATTTCAAATTTTAGTTTCTTTTAATGGGGTGAGATACGGGATTCGAACCCGCGACCCCCGGCACCACAAACCAGTGCTCTAACCAACTGAGCTAATCCCACCATGTGTAAGTCAAAAAAATAAAAAATAAAGTGGTCGGGGCGAAAGGACTCGAACCTTCGACCCCCTGGTCCCAAACCAGGTACTCTAACCAGACTGAGCTACGCCCCGACCTATTCAGCTAAAATGATAAATCAGATTAGTGAGGCGGAATTATAGGATAAATTTTCTTACTTGTCAATAGTTTTTTCGCTTGTGGAGCATTAAAGTGAAATTTCTTTATAATAATTACTTAATAAGTAGGGATTTGAATGAAATTAGCACGTTTTAGCAGGATCGGTTTCATCTTGGCAGCGGCGGGAAGTGCCGTTGGTCTGGGTAATATATGGAAGTTTCCCTATATTACAGGTGAAAATGGCGGTGGAGCCTTTGTCTTTGTCTACCTGATCACGGTATTGGTTATCGGTTTTACACTGATGATCGCTGAGATGTTGATTGGTTATCTTGGACGACGTGACAGCGTCACCAACTTTGAAGATCTTGCTCCAAGAGATAAACATCTGTGGAAGTATGGTGGGTTTATAGGATTGACCGGTCTGATCATAATGATCTTCTACTCTCCGGTAATTGGATGGACCTTTCATTTTGTCTTAGTATCACTGACTTCTCTTCCATCATCAGTAGCGATCGCTGAGACAAATTTTACAGAGTTTATATCTATTGACTTAGGCAGTCAGGTCTTCTATCACACACTTGTCTTCCTCTTCGTCACCACCGTCGTGGCACGTGGTATTAAAGGCGGTATCGAGAAGCTCAACTTTATACTGATGCCGATTCTGTTTATTACGATTGCTGCAATGTTTTTCTATGCATCAACACTCAGCGGGTTTACTCAGGCGTGGGACTTTATGTTTGCCCCTGACTGGAGTAAGTTGACATCTGCATCCTTGGTCACTGCTGTCGGGCACGCCTTTTTTACCCTATCTATCGGTATGGCAACGATTTTGACCTACTCAGCATCACTGCCGAAAGACAGCAATCTGGTACGAAGTTCTCTTATTGTCATCGCTTTAGACACAGGTATCGCTCTGCTTGCCGGATTGACACTTTTCACTTTTTTATATGAGTATGGTGCGACGCCATCTGCAGGTCCGGGTCTGGTCTTTATCTCTCTTCCAACTGTCTTTTATGAGATGGGCTTTTTAGGTAACATCTTTGGCTTTATCTTTTTTGTGGCACTCGCTTCTGCTGGCTTGACGTCAGCAGTTTCATTGGTAGAGCCGATCATTCAGTACCTTGTCGACCGGTTTTCATTCTCTCGTCTGAAAGCTTCAATGGCATCAGGGCTCTTTTTCTACCTGTTTGGTATGATCGCGATTCTTTCGATCTCAAAAGAGTATGGGCACTACTTCACCATCGGTTCTATGAACTTCTTTGACTGGGCAGACTTTGTGACCGCTTCGGTGATGCTGCCTCTTGGTGGTCTGATCATGGCGATCTTTGTGGGACATGTTATGGAAAAAGAGCGTGTCGCTGCACAGCTGAAAACGCAGCTTGGCGCGGTCTATCCACTTTGGTACTTTAGCATTCGGTACATCGTACCGATAGCGCTTGTTGTGGTGATGCTTAATCTTGTGGGTATAATAGAGTTATAAGGGAAATGTTGAAAAAGTTAATATTTATCATACCGTTGTTATTGCTTAACATAAATGCTGCAGATAATGTCTGGTCGGAAGAGACTGAGGCATTAAGCAAAGAAAAAAGTGACAAGATCATTCGTGCTTATAAAGATGGTGATCAGAGTACATTTACTTTTGAGGATGATCCTAAAGTGAAGATTACCTCTGATGTCGAAGCGAACATCTTAGTTGTTGGCCTCTCTCTTGGTTTTGGCTCAAGTGAAGAAGAGGTCTCAAACCAAAGCGGCGCTTACACAACAAGCTATACACATAGTAATGTGAAACTTACACTTGGAAAAGATTTTACCTTTTGGCACGAAGAGTATACGCAACCAACAAGAATATATATGACTTACGCCTATACGGGTTTAAGCACAGATGTAGACTTTACAACGTTCACAGTCGGTATCAAAGAGAATATGCGGTATTGGCCGCTGTATGAGACGAAGACCTACTCTATTTACCCAACAGTCTCTTATGAACTTGGTAACTCCAGTCTAACACGTGGTTCCAATGATATCTCCGGATTTACTATGGAGGTGAATGGTGGAGTGGTTTATCAGCGGGGTGATTTTGAGTATGTTGTTAATCTAGCCTACAATCAGATAGCATGGGAGCATCCCATAGATGGTATCAAAGATGAGACGCAGAGCTTTCAGTTTAATGTAGGTGTTAATTATAGATGGATGTATGATGAATAGTATGAGAAATTTAATAGGCCTTTTGACACTGCTATTGGCCTTCACTGGTTGTGAAGACAAAGGTTACGGAACACAAGATATCTCTAATATTCCAAGTGTGACAAGTACAGACAGTGTAACAGTAATAGACTCTATCCCAAAAAACAGTGCTAATATCGCTCCGCGATCTTTTATCAACGTGGCTTTTTCCTCTTATATCGACAGAAATAGTTTACGTGTATCAGATGTCAGCTT
>JAUVKK010000188.1 GCA_030596305.1 Helicobacteraceae bacterium
CCTGCACTTTTTCTATGGGGCTAAAATGGGGTTTATCCAAGAAGAGTATACTAATGATAACGGCTTTGGTATTCCACTAAACGAGGTCGGGGCCTATTATGCTGCCGCGGTTGGAATGGAATATAACCTGAGTAACAAAGAAATATTACTGGCAGAAGGTGTACGTTCAGAAGACCAGGTACGTCAACGTTCAGAAAGCAAAGTACAACTTACCTATACCTACACCTATTAAACCATTTTATTGAACCTGTTTTAGGGTGTCTCTTCTACTTTTTCTACTTTGATCTTCAGCAGTGCCGCGGTCAACTCTTTTATATTAAAAACGCCATCCAAACGTTTTATTATCTCTCCGTCAGTCTGCATAAAATAGAGGGTTGGCGTACCTGTAAAGTTTAGATCATGAAGATCATCGTCATTAACATCGAGGTAAAGCGGTACAAAACTCTTCTCTATCTCTTGGACTAAGTCAGACTCATCAAAAACGATGTTCTCCATGTACCAACAGGCATCACAGTTCTCTTGAGAGAGCAGGATCATGACGCCTTTTTCTTGTTTCTTTGCCTCTTCAAAAGCCTTTGTATAACTCGATGACCAGTTAGGTTCACCAAAAAGTGCAACAGCTCCAAAAAAACAGAAAGATAAAAAAAACTTCATCAATATTTACAGTTTATTAAGATGTGCTAAAAACTTTTCAGGGGGCTGATAACCGATAATACGGGCATTTTTAACCTCTTCTCCATTTTTGAAAAAGAGGATACCAGGAGGGCCGAACAGCCCAAAACGTTTTGTCAAAGCTCTCTCATCATCACTGTTTGCCGTTACATCTGCCTGCACCAGGACAAACTCGGACATCTTAGCTTTAACACCTGCATCGGAGAAGGTGATGTGTTCCATCTCTTTACAAGAGCTGCACCACTCTGCTGAAAAGTCCAACATCACTGTTTTGTCTTTGTTTGCTTCTAAGATCGCATCAAGTTCAGCATTAGAGTGAATAATGTTCCAGTTAGTAGAACTGCTTACTGTTGTGGCTTCACCCTGAACAACAGTGGTACTCTTGTTCGTAAACTGATCAAGCGGTGTAAACATAGAAGTCGAACCACTCAGTGCACCGCTAAAAAGCAAAGCACCGTAGATCATAAAGAGAACACCAATAGCCTTAGTCAATGCATGCCAACCACGTTTTCCAGCTTCTAATGGCTCAAGTGCACCCATATAGACAGCTGAGAACATAAAGAAGATCGCCCACAGTATCATCGTTGCCGTGTCAGGTATGATACGACTTAACATCCAGATAGCGATCGCCAGCATGACCGCACCAAAGACGTGTGTCAATGTGTCCATCCAACCACCAGGACGAGGCATAAACTTACCGGCACCTGCACCGATAAATAGTAGTGGGAGTCCCATACCGATACTCATAACAAAGAGTGCTGCCCCGCCAAGAAGAGCATTACCGGTCTGACCGATATAGATCAGCGCACCAGCTAGTCCCGGTGCAACACATGGTCCAACGATAAGCGCTGATAAAAAGCCCATAATCGCAACACCGACAAAGCCACCTTTACTGCTTGCACTGTCTGATGCGGATGAGAGCTTAGACTGCCAAGAAGACGGAAGACCGATCTCATAAAAGCCAAACATTGAAAGAGCTAAAGCAATAAACACTAATGCAAATCCACCAATTGCCCATTCATTTTGAAGCAAGACCTGAAGATTCTCGCCAAAGATACCGGCTAAGACACCTGCAATAGAGTAAGCAACAGCCATAGCGATGACATAGACTAAGGAGAGCATAAACCCACGCTTAGCACTGATGTGCTCACCTTGAGAGACAATGATCGATGAGAGAATCGGGATCATAGGGAAGATACATGGTGTTAAAGAGAGTACCACACCAATACCAAAGAAGATCGCCAAAATTGACCAGACAGAACCACCCTTAAGTGCCTCAACGATCTCATCAGTCTCTGAAACACCAAACTCGTCAGATGTATCTGCCGCACCCTCTTCAACGAGTTTGATCTCTTTATCCAGTTCAGTTAACATTTTCTTTTCACTGCTTGAAGTAGTTAGCGAGGCTGTCTCAATGTCAAGGGTAAACTCTTTTGTAGAGGGTTCATAACAGAGCCCTTCTTCTGAACATCCTTGATATTTCATCACAAGTGTGATTGTCTCTTTGTCTGCTGCTGCTGCACTTTTTGAGAAGCTGATCACTGATTGAATATCTTCCAAATAGACTTTTTCACCATCATGGTCGACAGCAATAATGTTAATATCTATATCTGTGATCGTCAGAGCTGAATCACCTTTAATAGAAAAGCCAAACTGCTCTTGATAGATATAGATCTTATCACCCAACTTCATCGTTGCCTCAACACTAGAGCCGTTAACAACTTTAGCGGATGGCATAAATGCCTCATCCGGCATTAAAAACTTTGTCCCTGCAAACAGAGAGATCGTTATAAGAAGTAAAGTAAAAATTTTGTTCATATCTATCCTTGTGAATAATATTTTGCCTCAAATGTACTAACAGTTGATGACTTAGGAGCTTCAAAACCCCTGTTTAATATATTGTACTGAAGTTTGATCATAATAATCTATAATATAACTCACAATTAGACCATAATCTCACTGCAGTTTCACCCAATTCTTTTTCCTACTTCAAGGATTTAAGAACTACGTTACCCATTTACGCGATATTTGTATAAACAGTAAAACAGGTTACGACAAATTCCTCTCTCTATCTTCATAAAAGAATCTTATATAATGTCAGTGAAGATATGATGAAGATTTTCACTTAGTTGTGAGGAGTGTTCAGCTGGCTAAAAACCTCTATACATATTCGGAACTAAAGCGTCCTCACCTATGTCAAGTGCATCGTCAAGTTCTTGAAGTAATCTGGCATTGTCTTTTGGAAGCGTCCCGGCCAGGTGTAAAGCATTCGAAGCATGGTTTGATCTGAAGATCACTTTATTGCTTGGCTTTAAAAGCTCTAAAAACCGCTTCTGTTCATCTAAGAGTTGGTAATCGTTTAGCATTTTAAAATCATCGAAGTGTTTATGAAACCTGCCTTCTACATCATCTGCTAAACC
>JAUVKK010000057.1 GCA_030596305.1 Helicobacteraceae bacterium
GATGGCAGCATCAGGTATTCGGGTTTGGTAACGACTTCTCCATTTTCCATTAGCGGCGCTATTGCTAAATGATTGGCAAAATACACAAACGCGAATTCCACAAAACCAGTCCACATAAAAATTCCGGCAAACAGACCGAGAAAAGTTCGGGTTGTATCGTCCTCTTTTTTAAGCGAAATTAGCAACGCAGCAAAGCCAAGCAGCCCCACCAGCATTGCGCCAACATACTGATAAGTTTCACCTAAAATTATTTGCATCAAAATCATAAATGCGTGTCCAACCGGCATAGTAAATAATATATGCTTTAGAAACAGGTGTTTTGATCATAGCTGCCGGCACATATATACTGCTTCGATTTTCAAAGGCATATAGAGAGCGTAAAGAGAAGGAGTTTACGTACCAAGAAAATGAGCAGGGTGTTATAGGGTATGTAACAACACAAGAGATGATCATAGAAGCAGCTGTTGTTCAAAAAAGGTCAGTATCAAAGAGCGCAAATGCAGTGGGGGCATTTATAGGTGTAGTGGCGCTTGGCGGTGCTCTTTTTTGGGCTAACTATCTTCATACTTATATTGAGACAGCCATACGAACCCATGGTACCATTGTCTCTCAAAAAAGTTCTACCTCAGATGGTTCGACAACTTACGCACCCATTATAGAGTTCACTCCGTATAAAAGTGAGACCATACGTTTTACTTCTAATATGAGTAGTTCTAGCCCGTCTTGGGAGGTTGGAGATGATATTTTTGTCTTTTATGATCCAAATAATCATTCAGACGCGATGATGGACAGAGGTTGGTTCAACTACTTTTTTCAGATGGTTCTGGGTCTTATAGGGTTAGTCGTTTTTGCGGTGTCTGGTTGGCAGTTTTGGAAAAAAAGTCAAGCTGCATAGACTAGATATACATCAGTTGTGACAGTGCGATGATGATCACAACAAACCCAAATGGGAAGAGGTGGCTTTTAAAGAGCCATGGGTTGATCTTGAAGAATTTTTGATTAAACCCTCTTATCCCTAGCCAAAGACCTAAAAAGGCTTTGATGCTGAGCATGATCTGAAAACTGCTTAGTCCATTCTCACCGATTTCACCAAATATTGTAAAAAACATATAGATACCAGTTGCTACAGCAACTAAAAGAGCGTTAGGCACGACTTTTCGGACATGCATCATAATCGCTTCGCGTGCTTTTGTACTCTCATCATCATTTAGAGATTGTTTCATTTTGGCCATAAAAAGGTTGTCGGTAAAGAGGAAGCCGCCATAAATAAAGACAGAAAAAATATGAATGAGTTTAATGAACATAAAAGTGATGGGAGTGTCCTTTAGTAAGTTAGAACGATATTATAGCGACAGAGTCACGCCGTCATCATTGACTTTCATCAATGACAACTCAACATTTTTTTTGTTATTTTTTTTCTACAAGTGACTCTAGAAACTTAATGGTCATACGAACACCTGCACCAGTACCACCATGGTTGTAAACATCCCATGCACTTTCAGTATAGGCTGGTCCGGCAATGTCGAAGTGCATCCATTTAGACTTCATATCTTCATTAATAAAGTTTTCAAGGAACATTGCAGCGGTAATAGCTCCACCGTATGGTTTCGAAGCGATGTTACAGATGTCGGCAATGTCACTTTTGATCAGCTTCTTCAAGTGGTCATTAAACGGCAGAGAGGCAACAAGCTCACCTGAGTGTGACGTTGCTTTCATGATGTTGTGTTTAAGGTGGTTAGAGTGTCCCATCATACCTGTTGTGTACGGCCCAAGAGCGACCATACAGGCACCTGTCAATGTCGCATAGTCAAAGATATAGTCTGATTTTACTTTGTCCTGTGCATAAGAGAGTACATCAGCTAGAACAAGTCGGCCTTCAGCGTCTGTGTTGCGTACTTCGATCGTCGTGCCGTTACGGGCCTTTAAAACGTCGTCTGGCTTATAGGCTGAACCGTCGATCATATTTTCAGCGGCACCGATAAAGCCATGGACCTCTATAGGCAGTTTTAATTCACTTACCGCTTTCATCATCCCTAGAACGGCACAGGCACCAGCTTTATCCATCTTCATGGTTACCATAGATGTGGCAGGCTTAAGACTCAATCCACCGCTGTCGTATGTTAAACCTTTACCAACAAGGCTCACACATTTCTGCGCGTTGTCAGGCTTGTAGGTAAGGTGGATAAGATGTGGTTTATGGATAGAAGCCCGTCCGACAGCGATCATAGCGTTCATGTTCTCTTCTTCGAGTGCTTCACCCTCTAAAATGTCGCAGGCTAATCCATTTTCATCAGCAAGGTCTTGAGCAACAACAGCCAAGGCATTCGGTGTCATGTCCTGTGGGGTAGTGTTGACAAGTTCACGTGCAAAGTTGGTAGCAGTTGCAGTAATGACGGCATCATCAAAGGCTTTTTTAACATCAGCACTATCAATAGCATCATCATTAAAGTTTTGATTTGAAAAGATTATCTCTTTCAGGGTTACCTCTGTTTTTACAGACTTGTACATCTCGAAGCTGTAACCGCCCATTACAAACCCTTCTACAAGAGGAGCAACATTTTTTAAGTAATATTGAGAGAGTTTTAATGAGCTGTACTGAAAACCTTTAACGTTTTTAACAACAGTCGCTGCTGCTGAACGAAGCGCAGCAGAACCGTAGTTCTCAACACCACATACAACTAAAGCACTCTCATGCAGAATACAGAAGGCATCTTGTGACGCTTTAAAACCTGTTTTAGAGAGTTTCTCTTTATATTCACTTGACTCAAGGGTTTCTTCGTTAAGAAAAAGTACCGTCAGTTCAGCAGTGATCACTGATAATGGTTCATTTTTTAGTAGGATATTCATAAATACTCCGTAAAGTTATATAGTAAGTTAAATAGTATTCTATCTCAAAAAAACGTTAATATTTACAGAAATTGGAAATATGTCAAACAGAACAAGAACATACTGTTTCAGTGTAAACTAATTAAAAAATCATCTTACATATTAAGATTAGTAGCTCTATAATGAATCATTATTAAGGTAAAAGGAGCTGTTATGAAGTTTTACAGTGTACTGGCGAGCGTAGCGCTAATTGCGATGTTAGGTATCTTTGGTTGTTCCGGGAACAATGACTCAAACAGTGGTGATACCGGTACCTTGTCACTGCGACTTTCAGATGCACCGTTGGTGGATGAAGACAATGTGACCGGTGTATTCATTACTATTACGGGGATAGAGTACCACACAACTGGCGGTTGGCACACAATGGATGAGTTCAATACCTCTGTTAACCCCATCAACCTTTTAGATTGGCAAGACGGGCAGAGCATCCACTTAGGTGACTTTGAGATGCCTGGAGGTAAATATACACAGATGCGTTTTATGTTGGATGCAACAGAAGAAGGGAAACAGCCTAAATCAAATGTAGGATGCTTCATAGAATTTGATGGCGAACGAAATGAGACACTCTACGTTCCTAGTGGCTCAAATACAGGTTATAAAGCAATCGGCACTTATAATGTTCCAATCAACGGCACAGTGACGATGGTGGCTGACTTTGATGTAAGAAAATCTGTAACAGTGTCGGGTAAATCTCCTGAATTTTATAAGTTAAAACCAACCATAAGATTGGTGGTAACAGATCAGGCTGGTATGATAAAAGGTACCGTCAGTGATCTTAATGCAAGCAATACCTATGTTGTTTATGCCTACGAGACATCAAACAACCTTGATCCTGATGTCGAAGAAGATAATGATTTTGTCAATGCTGTTACAAGTGGAACAGTTAAAGATGGGGGTGTCTATACACTCTCGTTCCTGGCTGAAGGAAGTTATGACCTTATTGTTGCTGAATACGATGGAAATGGCTATGTCAGCAGTCAGCTTCAAATAGGTATTGATGTACAGAGCGGTGTGACAAGCACTCATAATATTGACTGGGTGCTTTAACGCAACGAAGGAGATCGATGCACACGCTAACTTTATTACGGCACGCCAAGTCAGACCAGTCGGTTCATGTCAGTGACAAAGATCGCCCTCTGAATGAAAGAGGGTTTTATGATGCTCCTATAATGGCAAAAAGATTACAAGAACATGGGTTTGTACCTGACAAAATGATATCTTCTTATGCTCTACGGGCAGAGACAACCGCTCAGGTATTTGCCGGTGCGCTTGGTTCAGAATTGATTCTTGATAAAGCACTTTACAATGTGGATGAAGCGAGTGTCATTGATATGATACGGACAACGGATGAAGAGATTCAAGATCTGATGTTAGTAGGGCATAACCCAACATGGGAGTTATTGGCAGAGTATTTTACAGCGTCAGATATCTCGATGCCTACTTGCGCAGTAATACAGATCACTTTTGAGTCTACATGGCAAGATCTTGGCAAAGGCAGTGGAAAGATCATCTATTTTGACTATCCGAAAAAAGTGTAGTGATGATTTTCTTAGAGGCAACAACACCATATGCTGGTCTCTACTTCTCTCTTATCTAACAAAACAGCAGTCAAACAGCTCTCTTAAATAGTACAATTAAACTTCCCGGATTAGTGCCTCTATACTTGTTAAGTGCTACGCTTGTAAGTAATAGATAGCTAAAGGAGAAAAGATGAAAACCTTACATCAGCTTATCTCAGCTAAAAGAATAGAGCGTCTCAAAGTGCAGGGTTTCTGCAATATGACAGATGCTGAAGTCTCTGAACACGCTTTTGGAAATAGATTTGCGACATCGGTCTGTTTCCTGGTTTTACTCATCGCAGTACCTCTGGCAAACATTCCACTGTTGATGGCGATGACGTTTATTGCACTATTTGGTGTTCTGCTGCCTAATCACCCTTTTGATTATGTTTACAACAATGGCGTGCGGCAAATGCTGAACAAGCCAAAGTTACCGCCTCGTTCTAAACAGTTCAAGTTTGCCTGTATGGTGGCCACTGTCTGGTTGGCAGCAGTTGTTTATATGTTTTTTGCAGGTTTTATGGTCGCAGGACATGTGCTAGGTGGCTTGATAGCATCAGTAGCGCTTTTGGTAAGCAGTACTGACATCTGTATACCTTCCATAACCTATAACTTTTTATTTAGAGGCGGGCATGGTTTTAAAGGGTGTGCTGTTAGTTAGTAAGAAGTTAAAACAGGAGTGGGGCAGGCCCACTTTAGATTAGTCGAAGTTGAGTAGGTCTTTGGCTTGGATCATATCTTTGTCGCCACGTCCTGATACGTTGACAATGATAAGTTTGCCCTCGATATCTTTGATCTTTTTCAAGTAAGCGATAGCGTGTGAGCTTTCAAATGCCGGAATGATTCCCTCTTTACGAGAGAGCCATACAAAGGCGTCTAAAGCCTCTTCGTCTGTGATGTGGTCATACGTAATGCTGTCATTGTCTTTATGAAAAGCGTGCTCCGGACCGATACCAGGGTAGTCAAGACCAGCAGAGATAGAGTGTGCTTCTAAGATCTGTCCGTCATCATCTTGAAGAAGGTATGACATCTGACCATGCAGAACACCTGGACGTCCCATAAGCAGTGAACAGCCGTGTTTGTCAGTACAGACACCATGGCCACCGGCCTCAATGCCGATACACTCAACTTTTTTATCTTCCAAAAAGTGTTGGAACATACCGATAGCATTTGAACCTCCACCGATACAGGCGATAACATGGTCAGGAAGACGGCTCTCTTTTTCCAAGATCTGTGCGCGTGCTTCTTTACCGATAATGGCTTGAAAGTCACGTACCATCATTGGGTAAGGGTGCGGACCTGCAACGGTTCCGATGATGTAGTAGGTGTCACGTGCATTGGTCACCCAGTGACGAATTGCTTCGTTCATCGCATCTTTAAGCGTTCTAGAACCACTCTCTACTGCGTGAACTTTAGCACCAAGCAGTTTCATTCTAAAGACATTAAGTTCTTGACGTTCAACATCTTTAGCACCCATAAAGATCTCGCACTCAAGACCAAGCAGGGCTGCGATCGTTGCTGTTGCAACACCGTGTTGACCTGCACCTGTCTCAGCAATGACTTTATGTTTACCAAGGCGTTTAGCCAACAGACCTTGAGCAATAACATTGTTGACTTTGTGTGCACCGGTGTGGTTAAGGTCCTCGCGTTTCAGGTAGACCTTCGCTCCCAACTCTTCAGAGATGTTAGCTGCATAGTAAAGTGGAGAGGGGCGGCCTACATAGTCCGTAAGATAGTAGTCTACCTCTGCCCAGAACTCTTTGTTAAAACGGACCTTTGCGTACTCTTCATTAAGCTCAAGCAGTGCCGGCATAAGTGTCTCGGGAACATAACGTCCGCCAAAAAGACCGAAGTGTCCGTTTTCGTCCGGATC
>JAUVKK010000240.1 GCA_030596305.1 Helicobacteraceae bacterium
CTGATTAAGCTGCATTTGAGAGTAGACCTGGTGTACTTTGTCTTCACGGATAAGGTTGGCAATCGCCGGATTGGTCAACATAAACTCCTGGGTAGCAATACGTCCGCCGCCGATCTTAGGCAGAAGTGCCTGCGCAACAACGGCAACAAGTGAAGTTGATAGTTGTGCACGGACCTGCGGCTGCTCTTCACCAGAGAAAACATCAATAATACGGTTGATCGTCTGTGGTGCCGAGTTGGTGTGCAATGTTCCAAATACAAGGTGACCGGTCTCTGCAGCAGTCAGCGCAGCACCGATAGTCTCCTGGTCACGCATCTCCCCGATCAGAATTACATCCGGATCCTGACGCATTGCGTATTTAAGTGCTAGTGCAAAACTCTTGGTGTCATTTCCGATATTACGTTGTGAGAAGAGACATTTCTTGTTTTGGTGTACGAATTCCACCGGGTCTTCAACAGTGATGATGTGGCGGTTTTCTGTCTCATTGATCTCATTAAGCATTGCAGCTAGTGTAGTCGATTTACCTGATCCGGTAGGACCGGTAACAAGAATAAGACCTTTTTCACGCTGAATGACCTTTTTGAATACCGGATTACCATTGAGATCATCCAACGACGGGATATCAATAGGAATAATACGAAAGGCACAGGCAAGGTCGTCTAATGTCTTATAGTAGTTGGCACGGAAACGGCCGATCTCAGGAAGCATGATCGCAAAGTCAAGCTCATTATGCTCTTCGAAATCTTTTTTCTGTTTCTCAGTAAGCAGGGCATAGGCCATATCTTCGATCATCTTGCCATCAAGAGTAGGCAGGTTCAGTGCAACCAAACGACCATCAATACGAATCTGTGGTTCAGAACGTGAAACAAGGTGAAGGTCAGATGCCTTGTAGGCAACAACACTTTTTAGCAGCTTTCTAATATCTAATGCTTGACTCATAAAATCACTCCAGGTTTAATAAGACGTTGTGTAAACGTCCTGTTTGTCTATATTCTATTACATTTCTTTATGAAACACTTTAATCTTATAAAAAAGTTGCTTAAAGTGTACCTCTAAGGTACACATATAGACTCAAAAAATAGGTTAGTGGGGAGTGAGTGCAGGTTTTAAAAGTTCTTACTCTTTATCTGCAGTTGTTTATGAAAATAGATTTTCGTAAATATCCTGGTTAAAAGCAACGGTAATCTTACCGTCAAGGTCTAAGACCGGACGTTTAATGAGCAGGTTCTCTTTGCAGAGCCATTGAAGCTGCTGTTCTTCATCAAGGCCCAACTCTTTTAACTTAAGTGTGCGGTAGGTCGTACCCCGAGTGTTGAAAAGAGTTTTCATCTCTACTTGTTGTAACCAAGGGGTGATAGTGTTACAGTCAACAGGTGTCGATTTAAAGTCAATGAGTTCGTAAGCGATCTCTTTCGCTTTTAAGAACTTGATCGCTTTTTTGACACTGTCGCAGTTTTTAATACCGTAGAGTCTGACCACTGTTACTCGATGATCTTTGGCACGATGAAAAAGTGCTCTTCGCTGCGTGGTGCATGTTCCAAGATGTCATCGTTGATAGCACTGTCACAGGCACTATTGTCCTCTCTAACCGGTGTTCCGCTCTCATTCATCGCAAAATTTTCATCGACATTTTCTGTGTTTAGCTCAGACAGATTATCAACAAAATCAACGATACCACTAAGCTGCGCAATGATCTCTTCGCGTTTGTTATCATCTATAGTCAAAAAAGAGAGTTTTTCAAGACGTTTTAAAAGTGCGTCATCTACTTGCATATATGTTCCTGAATATTTTTTCATTATTTTAACGAAAAAAGCTTATTTTTATATCTTTAAGAGAGGGGTGAAGGGCCGTTTAGAGCGAATTAATCTATGTTTGGATAGTATAGCAACAATTTTATTGAGGATGATAATAGTGAGTTTAAAAGAAAACATTGAAATGGTTAGAGAAGAGCTCAACAGTGAAGAGCAGTTTTTTGAAAAAGCGGTACAGACAGAACGTTTTGTAAAAAAGTATAAAAAACCACTTATCGGTATTATCACTGTTGCTATTTTAGCGATTGTCGCTGGTTCAGCGTATAACATTACAACTCAAAACAAGATCGACCAGTCCAATGCCGCTCTGAATGTCTTGATGGCAGATGCAAGTGACCAAGCTGCACAAGAGCAGCTTAAAACACTTAACCCGAAACTTTTTGATGTCTGGTCACTTTCACAAGCCCTTAAATCAAAAGATCAAGAGGCACTGCGTAAACTGCAAAGTTCAAAAGCGCTGGTTGTTGCTGACTTGGCTGAGTATGAACTTTCAGCAATTCAAGAAGATGCAGCTGGACTTGACAAGTATGCTCAAAAGAGCAGTGCCTTACTGAAAGACCTTGCGATGATC
>JAUVKK010000218.1 GCA_030596305.1 Helicobacteraceae bacterium
AAAGCAGGCGCACGTAAGGGTTTTGACTTTAATGCACTTCTTTTTGAAGAGAATGAGCAGATCAATCAAACAGCATACACTCAGCCCGCTATTTTGCTTGTAAGTATTATCGCTTATAAACTGTTCCAACAAAAACATGAGGTTAAACCTGCACTTCTTCTAGGACACTCACTTGGTGAGATCTCTGCACTTTGTGCTGCAGGTGCTATTGATTATTTGGATGCAGTTGAGCTCGTACATAAACGCGGTACGTTGATGCAAGCAGCTTGTGACGGAATCGAAGCAGGAATGATGGCGATTGTCGGTCTTGATGATGCATCGATCGAGCAGGTATGTCTAGATGCACGTAACAAAGAGAACAAAAGCATCTGGCCAGCGAACTATAACCAGGATGGCCAGTTGGTCATTGCGGGTATTAAACCTGACCTTGCAAGCATGGAAGGTGCCTTTAAAGAGGCCGGTGCAAAACGTGCGTTGCTTCTTAACATGTCAGTTGCAAGCCACTGTCCGCTTCTGGCACCTGCACAGGCACCATTGAAAGCTGAATTAGAGCGTATGATGAACAATCCATTTGTGGCACCGGTTATCTCTAATGTAACAGCACAGCCTTATGAGACAAAGCAGCAGGCACTTGAACTGGTAGCAGAACAACTTGTCAAGCCTGTTCTTTATAAGCAGTCTATTATTGCGATTAAAGATGATGTCGATATGGCAATCGAATTTGGTAACGGTTCTGTTCTTAAAGGGATGAACCGTCGTATCAACAAAGAGATGCCAACAATGAATGTAAACGATATGGACTCATTAGCAAAGGTCATCGAAGAGCTTTCATGAGTCGATTTGCTAAGGGCTTGACCCTTGTTCAAAATGCACCTAGACTTAACCGTAGTAATTTAGAAGATGCTCTTTTATTGATTGAGCGTGCCTCTAAAGAGTCGGATGTCATTGTCTTTTCTGAGCTCTCCCTTAACGGTTATATGCTGCAAGACAAACTGCATGAAGATGCCTGGACACTAGATGAACTGAGTGCACTGAAAGAGGCAAGTCAAAAGATCGATATTGTTATTGGTGCTGCGCTTAAAGAGGTCAATGGCTTTTATAATGCAGCACTCTACTTTTCAGAAGGTGAGATCAAACATATTCACCATAAAGTACACTTGCCCAACTATGGGATGTTTGAAGAGGCACGTTACTTTAGACCGGGTAATCAGATCAATAGTTTTGAGACAAAGTATGGCCGTGCAGCGATGTTGGTCTGTGAAGACCTTTGGGAAGTAAACCTGCTTGAAGACCTTGAAGATGAACATCCTGAGATCATCTATATATTGGCGGCATCACCGGCACGCGGTTTTAGTGACGGTGGATTGGAGATCGCAGCAACCTGGCAGAAGCTGTTGGAAAAAGCAGCAAGAGAGATGAAGGCAGAGATCGTCTTTGTCAATCGTGTCGGTTTTGAAGACGGACTTGGTTTTTGGGGAGGCAGCCGTCTCTTAAACAGTGATGGAAAGATCACTGCTCAGCTCCCGAAATTTGAAGATAAAATAGAAAAAGTATAGAAGGGTCTAGATTGAAAATTGGAATTATGGGGGCTATGCCCGAAGAGATCGCACCGATCCTGGAAAAAGTTGGTGAATACAAAAGTACGGATATTGCTGATAACACCTATTATGAGGCGAACTATCAGGGTGTCGAGTTAGTTATTGCCTACTCAAAGATAGGTAAGGTCTTCTCTACCTTGACAGCGAGTACGATGATACATCATTTTGGTGTAGAGACCATGCTTTTCTCGGGTGTAGCAGGCGGGATCAACCCGGCACTCAAAATCGGTGATCTGATCGTAGCAAATAACCTTTGCCAACATGACCTTGATATTACTGCCTTTGGGCATCCACACGGCTTTGTACCGGGTGGTTCACAGTTTGTAGAGACAGATGCTACTCTGCGCAAACTTGCCTTTGATGTAGCGGATGAGATGAAGGTCTCTTTACAAGAGGGAACGATCGCTACAGGTGACCAGTTTGTACACGATCCTGAGCGTAAAGCCTTTATAGAGAGTACATTCAGTGCAGATGCTTTGGAGATGGAAGGTGCTTCTGTAGCTGTTGTCTGCCACTCACTTAACGTCCCTGTCTTTATCTTACGTGCTATCAGTGACACAGCTGATACTGATGCCAGTTTTAACTTTGATGAGTTTATGGTCAGTTCGGCAAAGATCAGTGCAGACTTCATTATGAAGATGGTTGAGCGACTTGAGAGATAAAACCCCCTCTATAGTCCCCTCTAAAAAGATCATGAAGCAGTTGGGTCGGACCAACGGTAACTTCAATCTTATAGAAGAGGGTGATAAGATCCTTGTTGGTCTGAGTGGGGGTAAAGACTCTCTTACCCTTATCCATGCTCTTAAAGAGCAGCAGAGACGTGCGCCTTTTGATTTTGAGTTTATTGCAGTAACGGTTGGTTACGGTATGGGTGAGAACTTTGATTATCTGGCAAAACACTGTGAAGAGTACGGTATTCGTCATGAGATCCACGACACAAAGATCTATGAGACCGCCCAAGAGAAGATCCGTAAGAACTCCTCTTTCTGCTCTTTTTTCTCCCGTATGCGACGTGGTTCACTCTACAGTGCGGCTGAGAAGTACGGTTGTAACAAAGTGGCTCTTGGGCATCACCTTG
>JAUVKK010000121.1 GCA_030596305.1 Helicobacteraceae bacterium
GTCGCATCGATAACACCACGTTCTAAAGAGGTGTAGATCTCACCGGCAGGAAGGAGAATAGGGTTAACACCAAGTTTTGAGAAGACCTCGCCGCCAAGACCGGGAATGCGCATCTTCAGCCCTTTCATGTCTTCTAACGACTTCAGAGGCTTTCTAAACCAGCCACCCATCTGAATGTTTGTGTTACCGCCCAAAAGAGGGTAAAGATTGTACTTGGCATAAAGCTTGCGCCAAAGTGTCATACCGTTGCCATAAAGCATCCATGAGTTTATCTCTTCAGCCGTCATCCCAAAGGGAAAGCCGCTAAAAAGTGAAAAGGCAGAGTTTTTTCCTTTCCAGTAGTAAGGGCCTGAATGAAATGCGTCGATCTGACCGCTGCTGGCTGCATCAAAAACAGCGAGAGCAGGGATGAGCGTGTTTTTAGGATAGACCTTGATATCCAGCGTACCGCCGCTCGCCTTTTTGACATTCTCTGCAAAACGGTCAACACCGGTTCCCATAATAGGAAAGTGTGCCGGCCATGAGGTGGCAAGCGTTATCTTGGTCTTTCGGCTGCGATTGACATTGACATTTTTGTCACCAATATCTTTTTTTTCGGGATGCTTCGAGTAGTCTATAGCTTGACGGTTAGAGTCATTACAGCCACTCAACAGCCCAACGGCTGTTGTAGCTGCAGCTGCTGTTAAAAATTCTCTTCGTTTCATATTAATATCCTCTATTTCTAAAAGGTTTCTATTGCGTCATTCCTGCAAAGGCAGGAATCAAACAATACATACGTATTCAGACTCCGCGTCAGTGCTGCGCACATCGACTCTGGTTTCGAAGCTAAAAAAGCCGAAAAATTGGCTTTTCAAATAGTCTCCGTCGCTGGTGCTACGCACATCAGCTTTGGTTTCGAAGCTAAAAAAGCCAAAAAATTGGCTTTTTTTGACGCTTCTCACATAAAAGCCAATACAATCGCATAACAGGTAAAGAAAATCAGGTGAGACGTTCCCTCAAAGTAGTTGGTCTCTCCGTCATCAGTCGTTTTCCATGCCAGTAAGATCGTCAGTATCAACGCACCGATCTGCAGGGTGTTAAAATCCAGTGTCAACGGGTTATCAGTTGCATATGACATCGCCAGAAGGATTGGCACAGTTAACATAATAGATACTGTCGATGCTCCCATCGCGATGTTGATAACACGCTGGATCTGGTCGTTTTTAGCTGCTTTGATTGCGGTAATGATCTCCGGAGCAACAGAGATGATCGCAATAAAAAGACCTGCTAGACCGACAGGGAAGCTGTATTCAGTGACCAGTTGCATACCTTCGACAGCAAAGATCTCGGCAATATAGCCGATGATAGCAATAAGCATAAAGATCGAGACAAAGTTAAAGGTAGTGTTCATCATCTCAAACAGGTCTTCTTCCTCTTGATCCTCAGCATCCTCTTCTTGTCTATTTTTAAATCTGAACATTCTTGAACGTGCTGTTGCTTTAAAGAAGTGGGTATGTGTCTTTGTCTGAAAGATAAAAATAGCGATGTAAAAAATAAACAGAACACCGGCGATCAATATACTCGCTCTTTCAAGCGCATCACTGTCACCGATAGTGTAGTGCAAGATACTTGGTACAAGCAGTGCTGACGCTGCGACCAGAAGAATCGTGGTGTAGGTGCTTGAAGTGTCTTCGTTATGCTCTTGCTCTTTAAAGGCCAAACCGCCGATAAACACAGCCAGTCCAAGCAGGACGTTCATGTCGACGATGACCGCAGAGATAATACCCCCTTTGACCGTCTCCATCGCATGTTCGTTATTACCCGCTTCCAAAAGAATGAGAAAGAGCAGAATGATCTCAACGATAACTGCGGTAAAGGTAAGGACAAAACTGCCGTAAGGCTCATCCAAGCGTTCAGCAAGGACTTCTGCGACCTCTGAGACCGTCAGTGAGAGCAGGGCAATACTGACTGCAGCAAAGAGTGTCGCCATATACGGGTTGTGAAAATAGTGAAAGACAAAGGTGAGTAGACCAAGCGCTATACCGGCGACTGCAGTAGAGTGATGGGCAAAGATAATTGTTAAAATATTCCGCCTACGGGGGAGAGGTTTCAAAGTTTTTTTCCTTCTATAATTTTTAAAATAGTGTCAACTGTTCAGTTGGCTTGCTGAGTTCGATGTTCTCTAAAAGTGTTCTGTCTTGCTCAGCGATCAAAGCAAAGTGAAATGGTGTTGATTTTAGAATCTTTATTATATCTTGCTGGGTCTCATAAGTAAATATACCATCAATATTTTCAAAAGGGTGTGCTTTTGCCTTGGGCAGGATATAGATGATCTTGGCCCAGTTGGCTTGACGTTTCAAAAATGAGATCTGAGAGGGGATCAACTCAAAGTCCGGTTCAAAGATGAGTACACGATCACTTGCACCAAACTCTTTTATAGAGAGATCTTTGTTGGTAAAGACCGCTTCAAAGTTGTCAATAGGCGTGAAAGTACGCAGTCTGTAGGTGATCTCATGCATCTTGTAAAAGTTCAACAGACGTTCTAAATAAGAGATAAAAAACGGTGAGAGCAGTTGACGTTCGTAAAAGATGTCATCAAAGATAAACGAGGTCTCAAAAAGCGTCTGCTCAACGATCGTGACCTCGTCTTTGTACGCGTTTGGCAGGGTTTTTGACGTTACAAAAGTATCTCGGTCGATCAACTTTGGACAGTAGAGTATCTTCGCACCCAGAGGAACGTCCCAAAGTGTCATAAAATCATCTTTTATCGATTGACCTAAGACCATAAAATCACTGTCCGTCAAGATCTGCTGAGCCAGTTTTATGGTGATAAGGTCGGTCTCATAGACATCAAGCTCTTTTTCTACAAGATGAAAGCGCAGCAGGCGCATCAGGGTGTCATCAACATCACCGACTTTGATCCAGGCGATCTCATTGTCCAATATCTGTGTGGGTTTGTCGAAGACTATTCCATAGGCACCGTGCAAGATCGCCTCGTCAATATCGCTGTTGTTAAATGCAATAAATAGATTGCCGCGTTTCACCTTCTTGGCATCAAAACTGATGCCCTCAAAGCGGGTGACAAAGGGTTGGTTTTGTAAGGTTCCCTGAGTAAGGGCAAGAAGATTTTCGAGGTGCATAGTTTTATGAACCTCTAAGGTCTATTAACCAATAGATGAACCTGCTTTACGAGGTTTCTCAGGACGAACAAGACAGAGTCCATCATCATCTTTAGCTGCCAAAAGCATACCGGCTGACATAATTCCCATCAGTTTTGCCGGCTTGAGGTTGGCAACAACGCAGACCTGAGTGTCGACAAGTTCGTCAGCAGAGTAGTAGTCTTTTATCCCTGCAACGATCTGGCGCAGTTCATCTTCTCCAACATCAACCTGTAATTTCAGAAGTTTTTTACTTTTAGGCACTTCCTCGGCTTCAATAACGGTACCGATCTTAAGTGTCGTGTTAAAAAACTCGTCAAAAGTGATCAGTCCGGCTGTATCTTCATTTGCAGGTGCAGCTTTTTTGTTCTCTTTGGCTTTTTTCTCAGCTTTTGGTTCTGGCTCCATCATCGCTTTTGGTGCCTCTTCCATTAACGGCTCTTCAACACGGGGGAAAAGTGGTCCGATCTTTTTGATGGTAAAGGTCTCAAGCAGTTTTTTATCTTTCAGAAGCTTGTTGTAGCTCTCTGTATTGATCTCAAAACCAAGTGTGTCAGCAATCGTCTCCGTTGTCTTCGGCATAAAGGCATGTAGAAGAAGAGAAGCTTTTGCCAATACATTTGCTACGAGAGCAACCGTGGCAAGCGCTTCATCTGTTTTCCCTTCTTTCATCTTCACCCATGGCGCGTGCGCTTCAATAGCCTTATTTCCAACAGTAAAGACCTTCCATAGCTCTTCCAGGAAACGATGTGTCTGAACTTCGTCAAGGTGTCTCTCAACAACATCCAAAGTAGCATACATCTCTTCAAGTTCAGCACTATGGTACTTCTCAACATCAACAGAGTCGATAACGAAGTCACTGTACTTACCACTCATACCGATAATACGGTTAAGCAGATTACCAAGGTCGTTACTCAAGTCAGAGTTGATACGATCGATAAATGCACGTTGTGAGAAGTCACCGTCTTGTCCAAACGGCACTTCACGCATCATAAAGTAACGAAGGTTCTCTACACCATAAAGGTCAGAGACCTCTTTAGGAGAGA
>JAUVKK010000162.1 GCA_030596305.1 Helicobacteraceae bacterium
CCTATACTTCCGCTATCAAAAAATTAGAAAGGGTGCAATATGAAATTTACAAAAATTGCAACACCTGAGCAGATTAAACAAGAGTGGATCTTGATCGATGCTGAAGGTAAGACGTTCGGTCGTATGATCACTGAGGTTGCAACACACCTTCGTGGTAAAAATAAGCCGTACTTTACTCCAAACGTTGACTGTGGTGACTACGTCGTAATCATCAACGCTTCTAAAGCAAAATTCAACGGTGCTGGCAAGCTAGCAAACAAAGAGTACTTCTCTCACAGTGGTTACTTCGGTTCTACTAAGAGCGTTAAGATGACAGATCTTTTGGAGAACAACCCAGAGAAACTGTTTAGACTTGCAACACGCGGTATGCTTCCAAAAACGAAGCTTGGTCGTGCAATGTTGAAAAAACTAAAGATTTACGCTGGTGCTGAGCATCCTCACACAGCGCAGATCGCTAAGTAAGGATTGATAGATGGCAAAAATCTACGCAACAGGACGTCGTAAAGCGTCTATCGCAAAAGTATGGTTAACTCCAGGTACAGGTCAAATGACAATCAACGGTCTTTCACTAGACGCATGGTTGGGTGGACTTGAAGCAAAGAAACTTCGTGTTAAGCAGCCATTGGCGCTAACTAAGCAAGATACATCAGTTGATATCGTAGCTACTACTTTAGGTGGTGGTTTCGGTGGTCAAGCTGATGCTCTTCGTCACGGTATCTCACGTTGTCTTGTTAAACTTGACGACTCTTTCCGTGCGATTCTTAAGCCAGAAGGCATGATGACTCGTGATTCACGTGTTGTTGAGCGTAAGAAACCAGGTAAGCGTAAAGCACGTCGTTCACCTCAGTTCTCTAAGCGTTAATCGTTACACTTTTATCTCAATGCCCTCTGTGGCATTGACTCTTCTTTTAAAATCAATTTCTTTTTCATATATCAAATTTACTGAATATTTCATCCTCTTATATTTAATTCATTTTTTCATCTTTATTTGCTAGAATTTCAGTTCACTTTTTCTGCCTTTCACCAAAGTGCCTCATGTTGAGGAATTTTTCTGAATCGCTCTGAAGGTAAATTTTACTGTCTGAATTATAGTAAAGACCATAGTTATAAGATAAAACAAGGAGCCGTGACTTGAAAAAGAGCACATTGGCATTAGCAGCATCATTAATCGCAATGAGTGCTTCTGCAACTGATGTTGATAACGTCAAAGATTGGTTTGCTGAGGGAAAATCTCACGGTAATATCAAGTACTACTACATTCAAACAGATAAAGAGAACAGTGATGCGGGCTTAGACAGTAGTGCGTATGCTCACTCTTTAGGTGGTAAGTTGAGTTATACAACTGCTAGATTGTATGGCTTTACTATGGGCGGGACCTTTATGACAACAAACCCATTCCTTTT
The DNA here is from genome assembly GCA_030596305.1 of Helicobacteraceae bacterium. GTDB lineage: Bacteria > Campylobacterota > Campylobacteria > Campylobacterales > Sulfurimonadaceae > Sulfonitrofixus. The sequence goes on from JAUVKK010000162.1 coordinate 1,404, forward strand.
ACCTGACAATGTTGATACGTCAATCATTGGGCGTGACAATGCAGTTCAGGAAGGATTTGCACCTGGACATCCGATAGGACAAGAGGGCTTTTCTGTTCTCGGTGAGATGTTTTTAGATTATCAGTATCAGGGTTTTGATGTCTGGTATGGTCGTCGTGTAGAAAAGACGCCGTTGATCGATGCAAAAGAGGTTCGTATGATCCCTTCTTCAATCGAGGGTGGTGATCTGACTTACAGTTTTGAAAATGGTATCAAACTTGGTGCGGGTTATATTGATAAGTTTAAGCAACGGACATCAAGTACTTTTGTCGATGTGTATGAACATGCGCTTGGTGCTGATGTAGAATTTATTACCGGACATAGCAGTGGAGAGGTGATCCCAGTCTATCTTGAGTGGCATGATGCACACCATAAGGTAAGAGTTTATAACTACTATGCCAAAGACTTTATGAACTTGACCTATTTTGATGCAGTACATAAACATGACGTTAACGAAGAATTCAGCTGGTACACTGGGCTTCAGGGAATGCATCAGCACGGTATTGGAAACTCTGTCGGCTCAATGGAGAACAATACATCAGCTTACGGTGGAAAGATAAACGGTCGTTTCTTTGGTCTAAAAGCCGGTGCAACGTACAGTGAGAGCTCGTTTTTACTGGCTTATACAAGCGTTATAGGCTCTAGAGAAAATGAGCACAACTCGTTAGTCCTTCCGTGGGATGGAACACCGATGTTTACGGACACGATTACATCGAATGATCTATTTACGTCAAACTATGGTCAAGGTCTGACAAGTAGTGCCGGTTATATTGCCGGGAGTTCCGGCTTTAAAGCCGGTTATACACAGAAGTACGACTTTACGGGCGTAGAAGGTTTCAAGTCTGTTCTGTCATATGCTTATTATGACAACAGTAACTTTATTACGGCGCAACAAGATATCAATCTTGTCCTTGCTTATGGTATAGGCAATTTCACTTTGGCACTTAAAGGTATATGGGTAAGTGACAATGCAAGTAACGGCGCGGCAGACACTGACAGTAAGGCCAATGAAGTAGGATCATCGATCACGCAGATCGATACCCTCACACAATATCGCGTTATCGCGAACTACACATTTTAAAAAAGGAAAATAGAAGGCAAAAAACGATCTTCGCATTAAGTGCAGCAGTAGCACTTCTTATTAGTGGATGTGCTTCACACGAAGCAGAGGTAAAAGAGGCAAAAACAGCAGCACCGACACATGCAGAAGCAGCACCGGCAGCACAGGGTGAGTCTCATGAAAAACATTGGGATTATGCTGAAAATGGTCCGGCACACTGGGATGAGTTTTCTCAAACTTGTGGAAAAGGTCATGCACAGTCACCGGTCAATATTATTCCCGGTGCAACTGTAGAACTTAAAAAAGGTGATGCTATCCACTTAGAAGAAGATGTTCATACAACGGCAAAAGTCATTGACAATGGGCACTCTATCAAGGTAACACCAGAAGAGTCTGGAAGAGTTCTATTCCATGGTGAGACATATAAGTTACTTCAGTTTCACTTCCATGGTAAAAGTGAGCACACGGTAAATGGAAAACGTTATGATATGGTGGTGCATTTTGTACACCAAAACCTTGAAACAAAGCAGCTGTTAGTACTTGCAGTCTTCTTTGAAGAGGGTAGAAACAACCCTGTTCTTGATAATATCTTAGGTAATGTTGGTGAAACTATCGATATTGATCCTATTGACTTGGTCCCTGAGCATAATGGTAAGTTTTATCACTATATTGGTTCATTAACTACACCACCATGTACTGAAAATGTACAGTGGTACCTAATGCACACAACGAACACAGCGTCAAAATACCAGATCGAAAAAATGCGTTCATTCTATGTTGATAATGAGCGTCCGGTTCAAGAACTTTATGACCGTGTTGTAGAGTCTAACTAAACCTTCTTCAGAGCAGTATCTCTGCTCTGAGCTTACTTCTTTTTTACGCTTTTTATAATAATTATATTTTTATCACTGTTGATACAAATCAGC
>JAUVKK010000292.1 GCA_030596305.1 Helicobacteraceae bacterium
TCTCCTTTATAAAATGGTAGAAAAAAATAGTGTCGAAATCGTGTGTACCTGCTTACAGAGAGATAGAAATCAGCTAAAAATGCTATTATTACACTTGAGACATCTGAACAAACCTGATATTCTCAGAGGGTTTTACAGAGGTGAGATTGTGCATTACTTTTCTTGAGTCATAGCCATAGCTACGACGATGGAAAATAATGTGCAAGATCGCTTCTGTAAATCCCTCCCGAAGGGCAGATAGAGAGAACTACTATTCCTTCGTTGAAAGCACTTGAAGCTACTAGTAGCTCCTGCGTACTTTCGCCTTGTACTAGCATCTCTCTCTATCTGCTGAGAACGTCAGGTCTGTTCAGAGGTCTCAATACAAATAAAAAGATATTTTCGAGGTGTTATGAAAGTCCTTATAGCCATCAGTGGAGCAAGTGGTGCGAGCCTTGGTATCAAGGCGCTACGCGCCCTTCCCGAGAGTGTTGAAAAGCACCTTATCATCTCCGACCATGCACAAATCGTTTTAGATAAAGAAGAGAACGTGACCCTCCATAAAGATGAGGCTATCTGGGCTTCCGTTGCATCGGGTTCATTTGGTATGGATGCGATGATGATCATTCCTTGCAGTATGAACACCCTGGCAAAAGTCAGTGTCGGCATTGCTGACAACCTGACAACACGTGCCGCGAGTGTGATGATCAAAGAGCAGAAGAAGTTACTGTTAGCACCTAGAGAAATGCCATTTTCACCGATAGCCTTGGAAAACATGCACAAGCTTTCAACATTGGGTATTATCATCGCACCACCGGTGATGGCCTACTACTCTGAACAAGACTCTTTAGAGAAGATGGAAGACTTTATGATCGGTAAGTGGTTTGACCTTATCGGTATTGAGAACAACTTATATAAACGCTGGAGTGACAATGACTAGTCCTAAGATCGCCCTCTACCCAGGAACCTTTGATCCTATTACAAATGGTCACCTCGACATCATCAAACGAGCTGCCAATCTTTTTGACGAGGTCATTGTTGCTGTCGCAGACTCCCGTGACAAAAGACCAATGTTCACACTTGATGAACGTATTAAGATGGTGGAAGTGGCCATAGAAGGTATACCAACTGCCCGCGTTGTCGGATTTGACAACCTTACTGTTGACTTAGCAAACTCACTTGATTCAAAAATCATCATTCGTGGTCTGCGTGCAGTCAGTGATTTTGAATATGAGCTGCAGCTAGGCTACCTAAACAACTCGCTTGACAAAGAGATCGAAACTGTCTACTTGATGCCGAACCTCAAAAATGCGTTTATCAGTTCTTCGATTGTTCGAAACCTGTTAAAGTTTAATGGCAAGACAGACCATCTTCTTCCAGCAGAAGTGCAAAAGATCATAGGGAGTATGAAGTCATGTACATTGCAATAGAGGGCATAGATACTGCGGGCAAAAGTACACAGATCGCACGTCTTGCAGAGGCTTTCCCTGATGCCATCATCACTAAAGAGCCCGGTGCAACCAAGATAGGTGAGAAGATACGCGACATTGTTCTAAGCGGTAAAGTACAAAGCGCCAAGGCTGAGTTCCTG
>JAUVKK010000073.1 GCA_030596305.1 Helicobacteraceae bacterium
ACCAACCGTTGAAGTGTAGTTGATCCAATCATAAACAATATCGTTGCTGAGTATTGCATTCGCCTGCACAATGGTGTCGTCTTGAATGCTGATAGAATTGGCAATGTAGAGGTTCTTTTGGTCGTTTTTCTGTGTCATTGAGAGCAGAAGCGGATCGTAGTTGATCTGTGTAGAGAGTACATTGGCCGTCTCTACGTCATACACTGCAAGTTGAGAGAGTATCATAGTACTTTTGATAAGCGGTGTATTGAGAATGAAACTGCCGTTTTGGATCTTCTTATTCTCATTAAAATAGGTTTTTAAATTGCTTCTCTTCTTGTCGATGGCATAGGTCAGAACCTCTCTCTTTTTACTTGTATTGCTTCGCTTTAAATAGCTTTTTTTTGTCATCTCTAACAACCGCATACCCTTATGCGATTTATCATACATAACTACTAATGGCGAGTGGGCATAGGGTGCAAGCTTTTCTATCTGAGCCTTGTAGTCAATAGCACCAAAATAGATGTTGTTGTTAATATTGGCAAGTTCGCTTCGATGAACTGTTGGAAAAAAGATAGTGAGTTCTTCTTCTTGTGCCACAATCGTTTTGGCACCTTGAAGGGTCATCGGAGCAATGATGTAACGAAATTCCTGCTCTTTGATCTCGTTCAAGACACGTGTTATCTCCTCTGGTGACTCACTGCTTATTTGAAATGTTTTGAGTGTATATGGGCGCTCGCGTGTCAGCATATAGGCAAAGACAGCTGTCGATGTGGTGTGGGCGTAACGGCCGATCTTGTCTGGCAAGATCATAGCGATCTTAAGCTCATCTTCTTGTTCCATCGTGACCACTGTAACCTTGTGTACACAGCTGTTTATAAAAAATGAAATGAACAATAGAAAGAGAATATTAAACAATTTCATTACTAGCAGCCTTGATTATAAAGAGAAGGTTATTTACCTATTTTAGACGATGTATAGTGAAATTGTAACATAAGAGATAAAAGGGTGCTCCTACTAATTTAAGCAGTGCCCTTTATGAAGTAGAGTTTAAAACTGCTCAGTTGAAGGAATGACGACATTTCCGTATTCATCCAAAACAGGTGTTACTCCCTCTTCAACCACTTCAAAACGTGTGCCGGAAGGTTTAACAATAGAGATAGGATATAGGATCTGATTATCCAGCATCGGAAGTTGATAAGCACGTTCTGTATGGGTGATAGTGTGGTAAAAGTAGTCCGCACCTACTGTTGAAGCGTAGTTGATCCAGTCATAAACGATGTCATTGCTCAAAAGAGAGTTGGCTTCGATAAGAATGTTGTTGTTGATATTGACGGAGTTGGCGATGTACATGTTATCACGGTCCTGTTTTTGCGTCATAGAGAACATCAGTGGATCATAATTGATCTGAGTCGAGAGGATATTAGTTGTGTTTGTGTCATATGTTGTCAGTTGTGAGAGGATCATTGTACTCTTAATAACAGGTGTATTTAAAAAGAATGTCCCAAATTGAATCTTTTTATTTTTTTCAAGGTGCCATTTCAGGTTAGTGGTCTTACGATCGATACCGTAAGCGATCACTTTTCTCTTTTTTGGTTCGAGTTTGGCGTTATACTCCTCTTCCAGCTCTTCGAAGATCTCTTTTCTGCTTGTATCTTTGAATGGAAGTTCACTCTCCATATAACTCTCTTTGGTCTGCTTATAGAGCTTTTTGCCTTTGGCTGACTTGTCATACATAACGACAAGCGGTGAACTTGCCTGTTCTGAGAGTTTATCAATCTGAGCCTTGTAGTCAATGGCACCAAAGTAGATGTTTTCAGCACTGGTATTGAGGTCATTTTTGTTGATGGTCGGGAAATAGACATTGAGCTCTTCTTCGTTCTCAACGATGGCTCTGGCACCTTTTGGCGTTAGTGGTGCGATGACATAGTGAAATTCCTGCTCTTTGATCTCATTTAAGACACGCTCTATCTCTTCCGGACTTTCATCCTCGATCTGAAAATTTTTCAAAACAAAAGGGTGGTTACGTGTCAAAAGATAGGCAAAGACGGCATTTGATGTTGAGTAGGCATAGCGGCCGATCAGCTTGTATGGCAGGATCATTGCAATTTTAAGCTCTTCACGCACCAGGTTGGTCGAACCGATATTGAACAGACCGATATAGATCATACGCTCGTCTTCAAGCTCCATACATTCGAGCGTATCATCCGCCAGAGCAAGGAAGGTAAAGATCTGGCCCTCTTCGAGGTACTTTTGCAGACAGTCGTTATCACACTCCTCATCAATGTCTATGAGTTGTATATAGGTAGTAGGCAGAGGGATCGAAGAGACTTGGGTACTCTCTGCAATCAGGAAAAAGGGGATAAGAAGCAGTAGAAAATGTTTTATCATAGACAACTCTTTATGGTTTTAAGATCAGTTAACGTTTCGCTTTTAAATGATGGGTTACGCAATAAAAACTGTGGATGGAAGATCGGTACGATGATGTAATCACCAAAGTTGATCTTATGGCCTCGGACGTGTTCAAAATCACTGTCGTCGCTGCTTAAGAGACTATAGGCATCCTCTCCAAGCGCTATGACCACCTTAGGCTTGACAGCCTCTATCTGTTTATAGAGATAGGGCTTGCAGCTTGAAAACTCTGACTTAGAGGGGGTGTTTGTTCCCAGAGGTTTACATTTGACTGCATGGGTAATGTAGACGTCCTCTTTTTTGATACCGAGCACATTCTCTATCATCTTGACCAGTGACTCGCCTGACTTACCGACATAGTAGCTGTTGGAAGTGTCTTCACTGATCGAGACATAGGCATCAATGATCATCAGGTCGGCATTAGGATTTCCCATGCCGCTCATGCTCTGCTGGCGGGACTTGCTAAGGTCACAAAGATGACATTGTGCGATCATATCCTGCAGTAGAAACAGGTCATCGGGAAGCTCTTGTGTAGCGGTTGGTTTATTGGTCACAAAGGGGTCGCTGTAACTATATCCGAGTGCTTTCAAACGGTAGAGGTTTTGAAGCATTACTAGGTTTTGATAGGATTTCGTGGCAGCCCCTTGACAATCATAAAAATTGATAGCTAAGTGTAGTAAATGGTGTGTTAAATTCCGATAAATCATAGGGCGAAATAGGTGTTATGCTCTTGTTTTTAGTGCAGATGCAGTTGACGAAGAGTTAGGACACAAGGTCCTAACTTGTGGATGTGACTATATGACTGTCTCTATAAACGTATTATTTAAGTGAGAACTTAAACTTTTTTTCCATCGCTATAGCTTCATCTCGTCCGTAAACGATGATCTCTTTATCGACAATGATCTTCTTTTTATCGATTTTATCTGGATAATCCACAAAATTTAAAATATGTTTTATGGCATTGATTCGAGCTCTTTTTTTATTATCACTTTTTACAATTGTCCAAGGAGCAGCTTCTGTATGCGTAGCACTCAACATCATGAATTTAGCCAGGGAGTACTCATTCCATAATTTCTGCGACTCTTTGTCTACAGGAGAGAGTTTATACTGTTTTAGCGGGTCTGTCTCTCTGGCTTTAAATCGTCTTGCCTGTTCATCTTTGGAGACTGAAAAGTAGAACTTGAAGATCTTTATCTCTTCATCTACGATCATCTGCTCAAATTCAGGGGCATCCTTTAAAAACTTGTGATGCTGTCTCTCTGTACAAAACCCCATGACAGGCTCAACCATAGAACGGTTGTACCAGCTTCTGTCAAACATGACGATCTCGCCGGCAGCCGGCAGATGTTTTACATATCTTTGAAAGTACCATTGCGTTGTCTCTGTATCACTCGGCTTTTCCAATGCGACAACTCTGGCACCCCTTGGATTTAGATGTTCAGTGATCCTTTTAATGGTACCGCCTTTTCCAGCAGCATCACGGCCTTCAAAGATCATCAAGATCTTAAGACCTTTACTCTTTACATAGTTCTGAAACTTAAGAAGCTCGACTTGCAGTGCAGCCAACTCTTTTTCATATGCAAGGGTCTCTTCTTTTACCCAGACCTGGACTTTTCCAGGTTTAGACTTAGCTCCTTTTTTAACTTTTGTATTTGTCTCTTTTTTTACTTGTTTGTTTTTCATGTTTTTCCTTTATCCTAAAAATTTACCCATACTTGCTCTTTGTGCATTCATGATCTCGATCTCTCTTGCGCCAGAAATAGCTATTTCAGGGTCCAGTGCATAGTTGAGAGCTTCATCTCTTCCCTCATAGTCAACAGAGTTCAAGATGACTTTTAACGATTCCATTCTCGCTTTTTGCTTATCGTTTGATCTTACGATTGTCCATGGCGCATTATGCGAGTGTGTCTCTTTGATCATACTGTATTTTGTATTTGTAAAATCATCCCATCTCTCTTGCGCCTGCATGTCGATCTCGCTCAGTTTCCACTGTCGTAACGGATCGGTCTTTCGTCTCTCAAACCGTCTTGCCTGCTCATCTTTAGTAACACTAAAATAGAGTTTAACAAGGATTATCCCTTGACGGTGAAGATCGTTTTCAAACCCTTTGACCCCGTTCATAAAGTCAGTGTACTCTCTCTCTGTACAGAACTTGAAAACGGACTCTACCATGGCTCTGTTGTACCAACTTCTATCAAAGAGAACTATCTCTCCGCCTCTAGGAAAATGTTGTATGTACTTTTGATAAAACCATTGTGTCTTTTGCTCTTCAGTAGGTTTGCCGAGTGCAACGACACGATAATGTTTTTCATCCATATAGCGTGTCACTCTTCTTATCGTCCCACCTTTTCCTGCTGCATCGCGGCCTTCAAAAAGTATGATCATTTTCTGGGATGTACTCTCAAGATGTTTTTGAAGTTTAATGAGTTCGGCCTGATATGGCTTTAACTTCTGTTCATCATCTCTTTTTTGTTTGGCTTTACTTACCGACTTAGATGCTTTAAACGTCTGTATCAGTTCATCAAGTGAGACGGCAGTGCCATCGATTTCGAATGATTTTTGACTGTTTTCTTCCATGTTGATTCCTTTTTAAATGTTTAGAATTAGAGTCTGTTTGAGAGAAATACACTGCTCTTACTGTCTCTATTTCTGTGTATATTATTTCTGTGTTGTGTCTATTTTTGTTACTACCGTAGGAGAAAATCTTTTTGTGATCAAAAAAACGAAACGTTTTTTCATGCTGTTAGATTTGTGGTTATAATAAATCAGTTAACTTAGTCATAATAATTAAATGGTAGTCCTATATTTCTTAATACATATTTAATTACTTGAAACTTATAGAATTTTCATGGATTGGTAATAGTTCTACACAGAAGAGATGATCACTTTAAATTAGATCTAGAAAGATCATGTTTTTACGGAAAAAGGGGAAGTTGAAGAAGTATTGAGTTGGAATGACTTGAAGAATGGTTGGAATAGGGGGCTTAACCCCTATTATGAAAGTTACAGAGTGAGATTACTCAGTTACTTCTACAACTACAGCAGTTGATTCCCAGATACCGATAAGTAAATCCCTTACTATAGGGAAACTTGCCTCTTTAGTTTCAAAGAATTCTAATATAAATGGAACTATTATGGAACTTTTTGGAACTAAATATACAGGTGTTCTAACGGCTAAAAAAGCTGATGGAACTATATCATACTATGTGTCATACAGGAAAGATGGTAAAAGAATAA
>JAUVKK010000056.1 GCA_030596305.1 Helicobacteraceae bacterium
GCCATAGGTAAAAAAGAAGATTTTAAAACCGATCGCATCGGTATCTCTTATATGTTGCAAGGTGATGCGCTCGTCAGTAATTCAAGTCCTTATGCAACTGATGTTAACAATGGTGATGTATGGGTACAAGAGGGCCCACACATGATGTTGGTCGTTCCGAAAGATCAACTTATTGGACTATCTGATGATCCATTTAACGGCGGACCATATGTGATGTGGAAAGATACTCCATATGCACATATTATGGTTCCGATCAAATAATTCCTATACAACTTATTGAGTCATAGAATTAACGTTCTGTCGACTCATTTGCAACAAAATATGAGAAGAAATAGTCTTTCTTTCGGATACGATCTTATTCTTCTCTCTAACTCCTAATAAAGATCACTTCGAACTCTAAATAGTCAAGAGGATAGCTGTTCATCAGTTTTTTCATCTCTGTATACCCCAGCAGGTTTCTGTTTCCACTCACACCACTTCGTTTGATATAACGAAACATCTCTCTTACCGAGTCAAAGGCCAATTTGTATTGAACGGTCTCAACCTCTGTATTGAAGTAACGTTTTGCCAGCTCTGAGACCTCTTCACTGCTGCGTAACAGCGGTTTGACCTCAGCCGTTTCAAAAAGTGTTTTAAAAGTGCTTCCACTGAAGATTGCCAATGAGACAGGTTTTTTAAGTGAAGAGATATTACGGAAGACCGTTTCTAAATCGTCTGCCCACTGCAGCGCTGATGCTGAAAAGATACGTTCAAAGGATGAGAAAGAGAGCTGTTCAAAAAGAGCAGCATCATTGAAGTCGCCATAAATGCATTCAAGAACCTCGACGTTATCACCCTCTTTTGGATGTAATTCCAACATTCCGGGAGCAAAATCTACACCGACAAAATGCTCTATCTGCCAATCAATAGCGCTAAAGAGTGCCCCTTTACCGCATCCTAGATCCAAGATACGTCTTGGATGTTCATGCAAATCGCCTATGAGCTTGGAGACCACTTTTTCTTGAATGATATTGTAGTTTCCATACTGATCAGCATATCGCGAGAACTCGCTTTGGACCTTCATCGGCGGTTAACCACCAAAGAGAAGATAAAGATAAACAGCAGTGCTAAAACAATCGTCGCACCACTTGGCAACGAGAAGAAGTATGAACTGCTCATACCTACAATGACCGCTAAAAGAGAGAAGAGCAGTGCTATGGCTATCGTTTTCGCAAAACCTTGTTTAAACTGCAGCGCTGCCACTGTCGGAATGACCATCATCGCACCTATCAACAGTGTCCCCACAATACGTATAGAGAGCGCGATTATTATAGCCACGATACTGACTAACAGAAAGTTTAACAGGTCCACTTTAATCCCGCTTGTTCGTGCCACCTCTTCATCATAAGCGATAAAGTAGAGCTCTTTGTAAAAAAGACCTAACAGGCTTTAGTCTATAACAACAAACACTGACATGATAACCAGGTCCTCTTGTGTCACAGAAAGAATAGAACCAAATAGATATGAGAAAAGGGAGCTGTTAAATGCACCTGCTAGCGAGACGATGATCACGGCAAGGGCTAAAGATCCTGAGAGCATAATAGCCAAGACTGAATCAGAATAGAGCTGGAAGTTACTGCGTAGATATTCAATAGTCCAGGCACTGACCAACGCAGCAACAACAGCCATCCAGAGAGGACTGGTGCCGGCGATAACACCTACAGCGACACCGACCAATGCAGAGTGCGCAAGAGTCTCTGTTATCATCGAGTAACGGCGCAGTACAATAAATGAACCGCTGATCGCTGCCAAGACAGCAATAATAATACCTGCAAGGAAGGCACGGATCATAAAATCATATTGGAGCATTTCAATCATTACATTCCTTCCATTTTCTATTTAGCCTACTTTACTCTGCTATAGAGGTACATCTAGTACCTCTCTCTTGAGATATCATCTCTAACATTCTATATCCTCTTCTTTAATGATGATGGTGATGATTATGGATCAAGTGGGCATCTATCCCATAAAGAGCACTCATGTCTTCACAGCTGATCGCTTCTTTTGGGTTATTACACGTCAATAGATTCTGATTGACCGTAAACAACCGTCCAATATCATCAGCGATCACCCCGATGTCATGAGTAATAAAGATGATGGTCATGTTCTCATTTTCGTTTAACTCTCTAAGCAGCTTGTAAAAACGCTGCTGTGAGACCACATCAACACCGGTATTTGGCTCATCCAGGATCAATACTTCGGGCTTTGACGCCAATGCTCTCGCGATCATAACACGCTGTCTTTGGCCGCCTGAGAGTTCGCCGATCAGTTTTTCCTGAATGTCAGAGACATCCATCTTGACCATTGCCTCTTGAATAGCATCTCTATCTTCTTGCGTTGCGCGTTTAAAGAGGCCCTGCTTGGCGATACGCCCCATCTTGACCACTTCCAAGACCGTTGCCGGAAAGTTCTGATCCAACTGAGAAGCACGCTGCGGTACATACCCTATCTTATTCCAGCGCTTGAAACGGCTAAGGGCCTGTCCAAAGAGCCTGATCTCACCTCTAGTCGGTTTTTCCAATCCAAGTAACAGGCGGATCAGGGTTGTCTTACCACCCCCATTTGGTCCGATGATGGCACAGTAGTCACCCGGTAAGATCGCTAAAGAGATATCTTCTAATATTTTCTGGGCACTGGCTTGAAAAAAGAGGTTTTTCACCTCAAATATCGGAGAGACAAATTTCATTCGCACCTCATTGCATGGACAAGTTTGTCAAGATTGCTATACATACCCTCTGTATAACGCATACCTGATGCAGCCTGATCAGCTGTAATATTGGCCAATGGCTCCAAGTAGTCGAGTTCTACTTCATTTTCTTTAGCCAGGTTCCGCATCAGCCTGTCACTGACAAAAGCCTCAAAGAAAAGTACTTTTATTCCCTTCTCTTTGATCGTTGTCGAAAGTCTTGTCATTGTCTGTGCATCTGCCAAGGCATCTGGAGAAAGACCTGTTAACGGTGCAACATTAAAGTCATATGCTGCTGCAACATAGCCCAAAACATTATGATGTAACACTACTTCTCGGACTTGACAGTTTTGAAGTCTCTTTTTATAAGCTTGGTTCAGTTTGGACAGCTCATCCATATAGACGGCAGCTCTTTTGACATAGTGAGCTTCATTCATCCCATCCATCTTTACAAAGGCCAAGGCGATCTTCTGTGTCAGAAGTCTCATATTCCCTATATCCAGCCAGTAGTGTGGATCGAACGCACCATGAGTATGGTGGTGGTGACCCTCTTTTTTATGCTCTTTACACGCCTTTTTTACTGCTCTAAGGTCAACAAACTTACTCATATCTCTCATGTTGTCACCCTGAGCCAACTTGATGATCCAAGGTTCCAGGTCTGCCCCGCTGTAAAAAAACAGTGAACTTTTTTGAATCGAGACGATTGTTTTTGGCGTCGGTTCAAAACTATGGACTTCAACACCAAAAGGAATCACCATCTCTACATCAACAGTAGGACCGCCGACATACTTGGCAATGTCATAAAGCGCAAAGGTACTGACCGTTACGGTAGGAATGTCAGAGCTTGTTTTACTCTCTTTTTGCGATAAAAAGAGTGCTATTGTGAAAGACAACAGTATAACGACAAGTAAAACAACTTTTTTCACATACATTCCCGATTCAGGCTATAAACAGCCTTTTATTGCTCTAATTATACCCTACCGGAAGTGATAAAAAGCAGTGTCAAATCTCTTTTCAACTTTTTTCGCTATAATTCGCGAACTATTCTTATATAAGGTCTATTAAATGACAGGCATTTTGCTTATATCTCAAATCGTTTTAGTTGTGATTATTACGATTGCAGTTTTACTACAAAAAAGTTCAAGTATCGGTCTTGGTGCATACAGCGGCTCAAATGAGTCTGTTTTTGGTGCCAAAGGTCCAGGCAGTTTCCTTGCAAAGATGACATTCTTTTTTGGTTTTCTTTTTGTTGTGAACACAGTGACACTCGGTTACTTCTATGCACAAGAGAGCAGCGCCTCTGTTGTTGACAATATTGCTGAATCAACTGATATTGCTGCACCGGCAGCTGCACCTACAGCAGTTCAACTTCCTGCAGAGACTCAAGAAGCTCCAGCAGTAGAAACTAACACTTCAAACTAGAGCAATGCGTAAGCTTCTTTTACTTACGCTGCTACCCCTCTACCTTTGGGCAGATGCCCATCTTTTTGTCTTCCACCGTTTTGATGACACACGACACCTCTCAACCAACACATCAACACAGACACTTCGTGCAGAGTTTGAGTACCTGAAAAAGAACAACTATGAAGTTGTCTCTCTCGAACGCCTGCATGAAGCCCTGCAAAAAGGTGAAGAGATCAGTGACAAATGGGTTGTACTGACTATCGATGACAGCTTTAAAAGCTTCTACGAGAACGGTCTTCCTGTTTTCAGAGAGTACAACTACCCTTTTACCCTTTTTGTCTATGTTCAAGCTACTGTAGACAACTATGGCGACTATATGTCATGGGAACAGATCAAAGAGACCTCCAAGTACGGTGAGATCGGTTTTCACTCTTACGGCCACCCGCACCTTGTCTCCCTAACCGACCTTAAGATCTATCAAGACACCAAGAAGGGTCTTGACATCATGCAAAAAGAGCTTGGGTACAAGCCTAAGTATTACGCGTATCCTTACGGTGAGTATGATGGTCGTGTTCGTTCTCAGTTGGAACTTTTCAGCTTCGATCTGATCATCAACCAGAATGCCGGCGCGGTTGACAAGCAGAGTGATATGCATGATCTTGACCGCACTGCACTGACCGGTGCAAACAACATCAAAGTGAAACTGCGCACGCGAACCATGCCTACAGAGTGGATCTATCCAAAAGCTTGGCCAGAAGATGGTAAAATCACATCGATAAAAGCTACTTTGTCAAGAGAGGTGAAGAAGATCGAGTACTACATCTCAGGCTACGGCTGGAAGAGCGCCTCGTTAAAAGATGGCAAACTTGTCGCCAAGGTCGACAAAAAGCTGAAGATGAAACGGACACGTATTTTTCTCAAAAGCGGTAATCGCCAGAGCAGCATAATTTTAGTAAAACCATAAGGAGAACATAATGACAAACGAAATTCAAGAAGAATGTAAAATGAACATGGAAGGCTCTGTTGAGCACATGTTTCACAGCTTTAAAACACTACGTACAGGTAAGGTAATGGTATCTGCACTTGACGGTATCAAAATTGACTATTATGGTACACCGACAGCACTTGACCAGGTTGGTTCTGTGATCGCAACTGATGCCAATACTATTGTGATCTCTCCTTGGGAGAAGCCGCTTGTTGCTGACATTGAAGCTGCTATTGCTAAAGCAAATATCGGTGTCAACCCTAACAGTGATGGCGAAAAGATCATCCTTAACTTTCCTCCGATGACTGTTGAGCAACGTAAAGAGACGGTTAAAAAGATGAAGGGCATGGGTGAAGATGCTAAGGTCTCTGTTCGTAATGACCGCCAAAAAGCCAACAACGACATCAAAAAACTTGAAAAAGAGAAAGAGATCACTACTGATGACTCTAAATCAGCTCAAGATGAGGTCCAGAAGATCACTGACGGCTTTATTTCTAAGATCGATTCAACGCTTAAAGAGAAAGAAGCAGAGATACTAAAAGTTTAGATTCTAAACTTTCGGGAAGCGGGAAGCGGGAAGCGGTAATAGCATTCCTCCCCCTTTTCCGTTTTCCGTTTCCCGCACTACCTTTTCCAAAGGAAAACTTATGGACGTAAAAAAAATATATATGGATGCCAATGCGCTTTTAGAGGGTCACTTTAAACTCAGCTCTGGTAACCACTCACAGTTTTATCTTCAATCTGCAAAGGTTCTTGAAGACCCTAAAAACGCTAAAATCCTGGCAGAAGGTGTAGCAAAGCAGATCGTGGAGAGCGGTCTTGAAGTCGACACTATCTGTGCTCCGGCACTTGGCGGTCTGATCGCCGGTTTTGCCCTTGCAACAGCTCTGGACAAACGTTCTATCTTTGCTGAGCGTGTTGAGAAGGTGATGACGGTTCGTCGCGGTTTTGAGATCACAAAAGGTGAGCGCGTGATGATCTGTGAAGATATCATCACAACAGGCGGTTCAGCGATGGAAGCAGCTGCGGCTATTGAAGCAATGGGCGGCGTAGTTGTCGGTTTTGCCGCACTGGCTAACCGTGGTTTTTGTGACCGTAAAAACTCTGATGTGACTAAAAAACCAAACTGTAAACTACCAGACGGTGTTCCGTTCTTTGCGCTTGATGACTTTACGTTTGAGATGTACTCACCAGATGAGTGTCCTCTCTGTAAAGAGGGAAAAAGCGAAGCGATCAAACC
>JAUVKK010000055.1 GCA_030596305.1 Helicobacteraceae bacterium
TCAGCATATTTTGTTGCCATACCTAAGAGTGCAGCCACCCACATCCAAAACATCGCACCAGGACCACCCATAAAGATAGCCGTTGCAACACCCGCGATGTTACCTGTACCGATGGTAGCCGAGAGCGATGTCATCAGCGCATTAAACGGAGAGATCTCACCCTCTTGCTTGTCCTCTTTTCTACCTTGCCAAATTAGTTTAAAACCTGCAGGAATAAGACGAACAGGTAAAAAACGCAGACCCAATGTCAGGTAGAGACCTGTCCCTAAGATAAGGATCAGCATCACCGGTCCCCATACAAATCCGTTGACAGCTCCGATTATTGAATGCAATGCTTCCATATCACTCCCGTATATCTCTGTAAATTGGAATTATTATACCTTTTATTGCTATGATTCAAAATAACATCTATATAGGAATATGTAATTTGAAAGCCTTATCAATCAATCCATCCACAAAACAGATAGAAGAGATCGACATTGAGATGAAAGCTAACACTGTTTACAGCTTTTTCAACTCCATTTTGATCGATGAACTCGCATCACTTAACCAACATACCATCTATTGTGATGCTAATGCCCTTTCGCAGCAAAAAGAGGCTTATTTTATAGGCGAACAACTCATTGTCGGTGAGGCACTCATCGTGGGACTTATGGGCATGGAAGAGAGTGATGCCAACATCCCACAAGATGAGCTTAAAAAGCTTATAAACCATGATATCAATGACTTCTACCAAGATGTGTTGACACTGCTTGCACAGAGTGATGTCAATCTCTACCGTACCTTTGAAGTGCAGCAATATGGTGAGCCCCTGCATCTAAATGCTGAGTGGGTACTTTACACTTTTGATATGGCAGATGATCGCACTAAAGAGTATTTTATCAGTGAACTTCAAAAGTCACTTGATGCAGACGAAGAGACCTTTGAGTATCTTAAAAAGATGGCTCAGCTTGCTATCAATGCAGCCGGATAGGTCAAACAGAAGTGAATAAGATCTACATCACCGACCTCGACCACACATTTTTACGAAGCGATCTGAGTGTCAGTAGTTTCACAAAAGAGATCTGGAACGCAAAAGCCCAAGAGTCGACACTCTCTATCGCTACTGCAAGAAGCTTCTACTCTGCCATGAAATTACTGCCTGACTTAACATTCAACGCACCGATGATACTGCTCGATGGTACACTCATCGCGACACCCGACAAAAAGATCATCGACACCAATTTTCTTGACACTGTAGCTGCCAACGACCTCATCGCAGAAGCTATAAAGTTTGACAATATCCACCCCTTTGTCATCGGTCTTAAAAATGACCAGTTGGATGAGAGTTTTGACTTTCCACTGACACAGACACCGACACAGGCTAAGGTACTGCTCAACTACAGAGATGATGCCAGACTGTTAGAGTTTGAAAACGTTGTAGCGCAAGAGCAGACCTTTAAAGTCGTCTACATGGCAACTAAAGATCGCTTAGTCGCATTAACTGCACACCTAAAAGCTATCTATGGCGATACCTTCCATTTTAAACTCTCTCCGGAGAACTATACCGGTGACTACTTTCTGACCATCGTGCATCCTCTAGGTGACAAGGCTCACGCACTCCAGAAGGTGTGTGACTACCTAGACCGTCCACTGACAGATGTAACCGTCTTTGGCGATAGTATCAATGACATCGAGATGTTTAAACTAGCAGGCATGTCAGCCGCCGTTTCAAATGCACTGGCAGAGACCAAAGCCGTCGCAAAAACCATCTTGCCTCACAGCAATGATGAAGATGCCGTGGCACACTACTTAAAATCAACAATGAGGTAAACAATGACAAACACAAAGCACTCTTCTCTTATACCTATGGTCATCATCGGTATCTTATTTTTTATCTTTGGTTTTGTCACCTGGCTTAACGGCTCACTCATCCCCTTTTTAAAACTCATCTGTGACCTTAACGACTTCCAGGCCCTCTTTGTCACCTTTGCCTTCTACATCGCCTATACCACGATGGCCTACCCTATGTCTTTCATTCTCTCAAAAACCGGTTACAAAAGAGGAATGGCAATCGGTCTTGGGATCATGGCGGTTGGTGCCTTGCTATTCATTCCAGCGGCATTCAGTGCCAACTTCCTTATCTTCTTAGTCGCACTCTTTACCCTTGGCAGCGGACTAACCATATTGCAGACCGCTTCTAACCCCTATATCGTTCTTGTCGGACCGACAGAGAGTGCTGCGATGCGTATCAGCATCATGGGGCTTATCAACAAAAGCGCCGGTATCCTGGCGCCTCTTGTCTTTACCGCACTTATCTTCAGTGACCTGGGTGCTTTCTCTAAAGAGGTCCTTACAACAGCAGAGATAGATCTATTGGCTTCCAAACTCATCATGCCATATCTTGTCATGGCAGTTATCTTAACGGGGCTTATCTTCTTAGTACTCTACTCTTCGCTTCCGGAGATCGAGTTTGATGATGCTGAAGAGGATGAAGAGAAGACCAACATCTTTCACTATCCTCAGATCGTACTCGGTGCCATTGCCCTCTTCTTCTATGTCGGTGTCGAAGTTGTTGCCGGTGACACCATCGGTCTCTTTGGACAGAACCTGGGTGTTGAGAACTATACGGCACTGACTTCGTACACTATGGTCTTTATGGTGTTCGGTTATCTCATCGGTGTCTTTGGCATCCCTAAGTACCTCTCACAAGAGAAAGCATTGACATTTTCAGCTATCGGCGGTTTTATAACAATTATCGCTCTGCTCTTCAGCTCAGAACAGAGTAACACTATCTCAGCTGTTTTATGGGGTTGGAGTGGTTTAACGACCATTCCTGACCCTGTGGCATTAGTTGCTATCTTAGGGCTCTCTCACGCGCTTGTATGGCCTGCTATCTGGCCTCTTGCTCTGGAGGGGTTAGGAAAGTTCACTGCCCAAGGTTCAGCTCTACTCATTATGAGTATCGCCGGCGGTGCTATCTTGCCTCTCGTCTTTGGTCAGATGGCTGACATCGGCGGCGATATGCAGTTCGCCTATGTTATCACTATCCCGGCTTATCTCTTTATCCTCTACTATGCTCTCAAAGGGCATAAGGTCACACGTTGGTAACACTCTGCAAAAAGAGCGTTGGTTGTACGAAACTTGTACACGCTCGTTTAACATTAAACCCTACTTTGTGCTATTATGCTGACAATTTGACACTAGAGAGTACATGGACATAATTATTGTATTGGCTTTGATCACATCCTCAGGGATGTTTTCAGGACTGACTATTGGGCTTATGGGTCTTGGTATTGACGACGTACAGCGCTCTGCCGACCTTGGCGACAAAAATGCGGCCAAGGTGCTTCCTGTCATCAAGAGCGGTAACCTACTTCTTGTGACCCTTTTGTTGGGCAACACGGCAGTTAATGCCACACTTTCCATCTTTCTCGGCGGTGTAGTCGGCACAGGTATCATGGCCGGGGTCATCTCAACAGCACTTATCCTTGTATTTGGTGAGATCCTCCCTGCTGCCGCACTGACACGCCATGCCCTTGTCGTCGGAGCTAGAGTAGCCGGACTGGTCAAAACCATGATGTTCCTTTTTTACCCTGTTGCCGGTCCTATCAGCATACTGCTTGACCGCACTCTTGGCGAACAGCTTCCTGACATGCTTAACCGCAGGGAACTCCGCCATGTCATTGAAACACACCAGCAGTCACATGAGAGCGACATCGATGCTCTCGACCGTGACATCATCCTCGGAACCCTCTCCCTGCAGGAAAAAACTGCCGAAATGATCATGACACCGTGCGAACAGGTCGTCACTATCGGGTACAAAGACATACTTGATGAAACAATGATCAGTAAACTCAAAGAGAGTGGTTATACACGCTTTCCTGTCCTGCGCGATGACCGTATAGTTGCTGTTCTCAACATCAAAGAGCTTGTCGGGGTCGCACTTGAAAATAATCTTGTTAAAGAGTTCATTACAGACAGACTTATCCATATCCACACCAACATAAAAGCTGACGACATGCTCAACCGCATGATCAAAGGCAAGGTCCACATCGCCTCTGTCAGCAACCAGTCAGGCTGGGCCGGCATCATCACAATGGAAGATGTCCTCGAAGAGCTGATAGGACATGAGATCTCTGACGAATACGGGCATTAACCCGTATACACAGAAGACTACACTGACACGACCTTAGCCATCTGTACAAGCTGGTGAGCATATCCGTACTCATTATCCTGCCATGCAGTGATCTTTATACAATTCCCATCTATCACTTCTGTAAGCGGCATATCTATTGTTGCACTGTGTCTGTTGTGTATGTAGTCAGATGAGACCTTGTAACTCTCATCTGTTGCGATTATATTTTCCAGAGTACCTTCTGCTTGCTTCTTAAACATCGCATTTAATGACGCTCTGTCTGTTGTTTTTTCAACATAAACCGTAAAGTCATAAAGTGTCGTCGCACTGATAGGCACTCTGATACTTTTGGTATAGAGTTTTCCTTTTAGATGGGGAAATAAAATACCAAGTGTTGCTGTAGCCGTACTCCCCAAAGGCAGGATGTTCTGCGTAGCTGATCGAGACCGTCGCAGGTCACTACTTGTACCTTTGCTGTCAAGAAGGTTCTGCTCACTAGTGTAGCTGTGTATCATACTGACAGAGGCACTTTTAATACCGTAAGACTTATCTATCATCTCCATTATAGGTGCCATTGCATTGGCACTGCAGCTTGAATTAGAGATGATCGTCTCGTCTTTATAGTCTAAGTGGTTAAAACCCATAATATATGTCGGCATATCATCATGCGGCGGTGTGGAGAGAATAACCCGTTTTACCCTTTGGTCAAGATAACACCGATTTGTCTCTAGGGTCAATGACATTCCACTGCATTGCAGCAATACATCTACATCTAAAGAAGCAAGCTCCAACTTGGAAGGATCTTCTTGAGTAAAAAGTTTTATCTTATGTTCACCTACACACAATAGATCGTCATCTATTGTAATCTTGTCAGGCAAGGTTTTAAATAGAGAGTCATATTTCAGGAAATATGCAAACTGTTCGTAGGAAAAGAGATCATTTATCCCAACGATCTCAAATGCCTCATCATCAAGCATAACACGAAAGGTACTCCGACCGATACGTCCAAAACCATTGATAAAAACTCTTATTTTTTGCATATCTTCTCAAATCTGTCCCAAATTTAGCAGGTATTTTGGCGTAAATATCTAGCACTTTTAATGATAAAGGTCATTTTTTCCTAACAGCGCTTTTGCTATACTAATTACGCCATTAACTAAATACCTAAATATTTATGCAAATGATTTTGTTCATAATCAAGGCAAACGTTCTTTATCATAGCCGTAGCTACGCTGAAGGTTGTTTAACACGGAGTATGGACAAAAGCATCGCACCCTTCGGGAAGAGCGAGAAGAGGCAATCTTCAAACAAATAGAGCTTTGACTTAGCTACAGCTAGGTCTTCATCTCTCTTCGTTCGAATCTTACCTCTTCTCACTCTTTAAATCTTTTAGGTATTTAGTTAATGGCGTAATAATTTAAAAAAGATAGATATGACTATTGCAAACCAAGTGATCATTGAAGCTATTGATGGCCACTCCAAAACATTAAAACCACTCTTGAACACTCTGGTAGAGGTTGCTCTTCTTGAAAAGGGCTGTCAGAAGTATGAGCTTTACCAACTCGATGAAGACAGAGAGGTCTTCTTTATTGTCGAGATCTGGAAAAGTGCCAAGCGATACAAGGACCATCTAGAGAACGAGACCTACAAAGCACTCGAAGAAGAGATGAAAGAGCTCATAGAGATCCAAGTGACAAATCCCCTCAAGCTAACCCAGTGTTTGACAAAGTTAGGGCTTAAAGAAGAGAAAATCAAGGAGACAAAATAATGGCATTTATAGAAGTAGATGAAAGTAACTTTGCGACAATACTGAATGAAGAATTTGCAAAAAAACAGACCGTGATCTTAAAGTTTGGTTCTGAGTGGTGTGAACCGTGTCATGCGCTGGAGTGTGAGTTAGAAGATGTCGATGATGACAATGAAAACGTCTCTGTTCTAATGATAGATACAGATGAATCCCCCGACCTTACTAACCGTTACGACGTCTACCAATTACCAACAATGGTCATTTACAGAAATGCCAATGAGATGATCTATCGCAATGAAGGGGTCATACTGGCACAAGATATTGAAGAGATCATCGCTTAACACATAAAAAGTATCTCAAGAATAGAGAATAGATATCTTAAAGGACAACAATGGCTGAAGAAGAGGATTATAGTGAGGAAGTTGCTTCACACATTATAGAACCCAAAAATTATGGGGTACTCATAGATGCTGATGGTGTCGGTGTCGGTGTTGACAATGCTACCCAATCGTATGTGATCATCT
>JAUVKK010000267.1 GCA_030596305.1 Helicobacteraceae bacterium
GAGCGACAGCAAATGTGAGCATAAAGGCGTAGCTGTATTCAAAGTTCAGCAGGTAGGTAATAGAGGAGAACCCAAGAAGTGGTACCGCTACGAAAAAGATACCCATGAGTACTTTGATGTTTAACTTGACCTGCTTTTCAAACTCTGACATATGTGAGCTTGTTCCAACAAGAGCATTGTCATCTAATTTTTCCAGCTCTTCTGCAAGATCAAGGTTCATGCCTTTTGTACGGTAATAGTTCTCAGTTTTTGTTACGATACTTTTCAAGTGATCGCATAAAAAATTATCGGTGAAATTTAATATATACTTTATCATAATGGTATTATAACATAAGATGAATTAACTTATAAATATAATAATGTATACTTAATTCATTTAATCCAAACTATAGAAATTCTATGCGATTCCTACCGGCATTTTTTGCAATATAGAGGGCTTTGTCCGCTCTTTGTATGATGGTGTTAATTGTGTCACTGTCTTGATAGAGGGTGACACCCAGACTCGCTGTCCTTGTACCTACTGTCTTGAAGCTATGTCTCTCGATCTTCTGGCGTAACTCTTCAGCCAGCTTCAGCACCTCTTCATGGTCTGTGTCCAAATAGATGACTATGAACTCCTCACCACCCCAACGGACGGCCTTGTCAGTTGAACGAAGGTGACCTGTGATGAGCTTTGCTATCTCTATAAGTGCTTCATCGCCAACTTGATGCCCATAGGTGTCATTGATGTCTTTAAAGTAGTCAAAGTCCATCAGGACTAATCCAAACTGTTGGCTGTATCGTTGTGATCGGTTGAGCTCTTCTTGAAGGACCTCATCGAGTTTTGTACGGTTATAGAGGCCTGTCAACCTGTCAGTAACAGCCAACTGTTTTAGCTTTTCTTGGTTGACAAAGACGGCTCTGTTTGACTTTTCAATCAGATAAGCGCCTAAAAAACCGAAAGAGAAGGCCGCAATCATCCAAAAACAGTGCATGACGAAGTACTCTAAGCTTAATGGAAAGTAGAAGTAGCTCATGGCAAAGACCATGACAAAGATAATAAGGGCACTAAAGGTCGCCTGTTTTAGACGTAGTCCAGAGACGGTAAAGATCCAAAAGAGACTAAGGTAGATCTCTGTCAAACGCATAGAAGGATCTGCTATTTGAGAGACAATGACCAGGTTTCCGACAGTTGCCACAATGGGTGAAAGGAACAATAAAATAAGGTTGAGCTTTTGAAACTCTTTTTTAAAGGTCAAGAGACTGATCAAAAAAAGATAGGGAGGCATGATGTAGAAATGGACAACAGTCATTAGCGGTATCAGCTCTTTGGGCGCTACAAGGTTGTCGGCTATAAAAGCGACAATATAGAGCAGACCGGTTAACAGACTGACGGCTCGTATCTGTAGCTGTTTTGAACTTGCCATCCACAGATCGAATTTCTGTTGTATCGCCTTATTGTCAAAGTCAATATTATGGTGACATGGAATGCTATTCTCTTGTTCATTAAACATTGACGTGAACCTTTCAGGACGTACAGGTCTTATAAATTATTTTTATATACTAGATGTGAAATTATTCTATCTAAAAAGATGTAAACAGCCGTATGTTATTCTATATTTAACACAAACTTGGTACGGTTACTGTACATCTGCATTGTAATAATTGAAAAGTGTTTGAGGATTTTTTTACTAGAAAATAGTAGTATTAGACAAAAGGATAACGTCATGTCGGAAACACCGAAGTTTGGTTTAAAAGAGCTGATCGCCATTGGTGTTGGCGGGATGATCGGCGGCGGTATCTTCTCTGTGATGGGTCTTGCTGTCGGCATTACCGGCAATGCAACTCCTATCGCTTTTTTACTGGGTGGTATACTCGCACTTGTTATGGGTTACTCCTACGCAAAGCTGGCTGTTGCCTTTCACAGTGACGGTGCCAGTTTTACCTACCTGGAATATGCCTTTCCGAAACACAAGTTTATTGGTGCGATTACCGGGTGGACCGTGATCATAGGCTATATCGGGA
>JAUVKK010000245.1 GCA_030596305.1 Helicobacteraceae bacterium
CGCGTCAAAAGCAATTATGCCGCATCAAAAAGTTTTCAAAAACGTAATAATAAAAGACGTACAGAAGCTTCATTTGCCCAAAAAGAGATCGATGTAAAATCCTTTATCATTGCCCCTGAAGGCTATGAGACTTTTATGTTCATCATCTATTTCATCACTGTACCTTACCTTACAGGTCTGGCCTTTTTATACCTCTTTATTGCACAGGCAAGTTTCAGCCACTTTCTCAACTTCAAAATCAGCTCATTTTTTGTTATCTGGATGATCGGGTATGAAGTCGTTGCGGCCATCGCATTGACACTGATCCTCTACGCTTTTATAAAATCTTTTAAATCTATTGCTTAGAACTTTACTCTCGCGCTAGAGCTGTTTAGGC
Organism: Helicobacteraceae bacterium; assembly: GCA_030596305.1. GTDB lineage: Bacteria > Campylobacterota > Campylobacteria > Campylobacterales > Sulfurimonadaceae > Sulfonitrofixus. The sequence continues at coordinate 377 of JAUVKK010000245.1, forward strand.
TCAAAGATAAAGCGATTTACCCCATCCAAATACTCATACGCCAAGACCATGTCATGCGCATGCAAGATCGCGTCTACTAAGTAGAGCCCCAAGCCAAAACTATCTATCGCTGTCTCATCTTTTGTAAAGGGTTGTACATAATAGGTGAGCGGATGCTTTAAGCGTTCTCCTCTGCTCTCAAACCAGATCTCACCCTCGTGTGTCGAGATGTTGATATGTTTGTCAGATGAGTACTTCATCGCATTGTCTATCATGTTCTTAATAGCGGTTGAAAAGAGGTTGTAATCAGCCATGAATTTGAGTTTTGCATCAATATTTTGGCTGACACTCTCCTCTTCGACCATCGCCATGTCAATGGCACCGTCAATAAGATCTATGAGACGGTACTCTTCGCTTTTTGCATGGCTGAAGCCGGTCGAGACCTCTTCAACAAGAGCAAACTCATTAATAAGACTCTCCATCCTCAAAAAGATACGGGTGAAACGCTCTTTCTGTTTCTCACTTTCGAGCATCTCAGCCGAAATACGCCCTTTGGCGATCGGTGTCTTAAGTTCATGCATGATGTTACGCATAAAGAGTGTACGAGACTCAATAAGATTACGGATCTTCTGACGGGTATTTTCAAGCTCGTTGGAGATAACTGCGATCTCATCTTCACCCCGCATCTTAAACGAGGTCTGCATCTCACCTGCACCAAAGTCACGGATCTTCTTTCGCAGCTTTCGAAGCGGTCTCAGGCGCATCAAGATCAAGATGTATGAGATCGTAATACTCGAGACGATGACCAGGTAGGCGTAGAGTATGTTCCAGGCCCGGTAGGGTTTGATCTTCTCGTCAAAGAGCAGCACACCACTGCTTGGCCCCTGAAGCAAAAAGTAGATAAACCCTTGATTTTGCAGCATCGAGATACGGATCTCAACAGTACTTTGAGCATTAAAACGGGGGCGCATCTGAAAAGGGTCTTCCTCTTTCATCGCCTGAAAGTTCTCACTTTTCAAGACTTTGCCCTCTTCGGCAATCTTTTTTGCTGCCATCGCATCATCGATTGTGTAGAGACTGTAGAGCGCGAGGTTGGCCTCCAACATTGTCGTTGAAGTACGCTTTTGCATATGTTCACGGTAGATACGACTGATAACGGTGTATTTTAAAAAGGTGTTGTTGATGTACTGTTCGCGGTTGAGTTTATAAAACTCTAAAAAGATATAACTGACACTGAAAAGGGTCACCGTCAAGGCAAAAAGAACCGTTAGAAGAACAGCATGACGACCCATATAAAAATGTTACTTTATTAGTTTGTAACCGATGCCACGCACCGACTCAATAAGAGACTTGTCTCCCAATTTGGTACGGATACGTCCTACCATGACATCGATACTTTTGTTCGAAGAGTCTTCATTGATCGCCGCGACATTGTGGATGATGTCTTCACGAGAGACGACCATACCCTCTTTTTTGATCATATAGGCCAAGATGCCGTACTCTGCATTGGTCAGGTCAAGCGGACGGCCTTTATAGCTGATCTGCATGGCAGCTTCGTCAAGTTTAAAGTCACTGCTGCTCTGCTGCGCAACCTCTGCCGCTTTTGCTTCATAGCGGCGAAGTACAGAGTAGATACGCGCTTCAAGTTCACGCGGGTCATACGGTTTAGGCAGGTAGTCATCCGCACCAAGTTCTAACGCCTTCACCTTGTCAGTGACATCAGAACGTGCTGATGAGATAATAATAGGGATGTTCTGGCGTTTACGGATCTCTTCACAGACCTCCAGACCATCCATACCCGGAAGGGTAAGGTCCAAGATAACCAGGTCAAACTCTTTGAGCTTCAAGATGCTTAAGGCTTTAAAAGGATCATCTTCCGTCTCGACCTTGATCTCTTCTTGTTTTAGCTGTTCTAAAAATTCGGTTAGGATCTCCGCTAATTCG
>JAUVKK010000183.1 GCA_030596305.1 Helicobacteraceae bacterium
CCTCTGTAAAGTCCTCTGAGAATATCTGATCTGTTCAGAAGGTTCTAATAATATATGGATTGAATAACGACTTCATTACACACCGGTAAGTCTCTGTAACCGTTCTGTTACATAGGCTCGTTACAATCGCGCCAATAAAACCGGATCATGTTATCTGGATTAAACGACAAGGAGCATTATGCTACCAAAGTACGAACAGAAGATCAAAGATATTCAGAACATGATCGCAGAGCTTATGGGTCAAGTGGTTGAGGCAAACCAGGTTACACTTGATGCTTATAAGACGCACGACAATACTAAGTATGATTCGGTTAAAAATATTTTAAAGTCAATCGATGCAGAAGCAAACGCTATTGATAATGAGATCGTTAAGACCTTTGCTCTTTTTGGACCGGAAGCTCAGGAACTGCGTATGTTGGTTGCTTACCTAAAGCTGACTAATGAACTTCTCCGCATTGCTGAGGGAAGTAAAAAGTATGCTAGACGCATGCGTGAACATAGTGAAGGTGAGTGTAATTTGGTACCGTTTGACGAGATCGTCATTCAACTTCATACAACCTCACTTAATGCGATTGCTTACATCGAAGAGTGTTTTAACAAACCGGGTGAGTGTAATGTTGAAGATCTTTATCGTAAGATCATGGTTGAAGAGAGTAAAAATGATGATCTTTTCAGTATCCTTGAAAAAGAGATCATGACGCAGATCATGGGTGAGCAGGAGCTTTCAGTCGAGTATGTTCGTATACTTGGTACACTACGTAAACTAGAGCGTGCTTGTGATCGTGCTGTTAATATCGCTAATTTACTGCTTTATGCAGCAAAAGGCGGAGAGATAAACATCTACTAATTTATACCTGTTGTGAGGAGTTCAGATGAGTGCTTTTATCGTTATTGTTGAAGATGAAGAAGATATCTTAGAACTTATCGAATATAACCTTGAAAAAGAAGGTTTCGACACTATGGGTTTTACAAGTACAAAAAATGTGGCACAGCTTCTTGAAGAGGAGTCTGTAGACTTGCTGATCATGGATCGCAATCTTCCTGGTGTTGAGGGGAGTGAGTTTGTAGCTCAGATGCGTGGCATCGGTGTTGATACCCCAGTCATCTATCTCAGTGCCAAAAACAAAGAGAGTGACATCGAAGAGGGCTTTGATCGCGGCGGTGATGACTATATGACCAAGCCTTTTAACATGAAAGAGCTTGTTTTACGAATTAAAGCCATACTTAAACGCACCAAAAAAGACAAGACAGAAGGCAAGGTGATCTATCGCGACATCACCTTGGACCTTGGATCCAGAGAACTGTCTATTGAGGGGAACAATATCGAACTCACTAAACTTGAGTTTGATCTGCTTCATACCCTTATAAGCAACCAAAATATTGTCTTGGATCGTGACTATCTGCTAGAACATGTCTGGGGCGGGGATGCGATCTATCAAGACCGTACTGTCAATGTTGCGATCAACCGTCTTAAAGAGAAGATCGATCCCGATAAATCCAAAGAGTACATCAAAACAGTCAGAGGCGTAGGCTACACCCTGTGTTAAAACTCCACCACTTTTTCTTTGCCAATGTTGTCGGCCTCTTTATGGCGACCTTGATCGTCTCTTCGATTATTAGTTACTACACCCTTAAATCGTTTGTGATCACTGAAAACCAGGAACAGCTCGAACATAGTATTATATTGATGCAGATGCAGCCTTATCACCTCAGTGATCTTGATCGTATTGCAGCCAACACCCATGCAGCTATTCAAGACCGTGTGACCTTTATTTCAGAAGATGGTACTGTTCTCGCAGACAGTGACAGTGATAAGTTCACAATGGAAAACCATGCTAATCGCTATGAGATCATGCAGGCAAGACGTGATGATCTGGGATTAGACACACGCTACTCAGCTACACTTCACATGCACTATCTCTACGTTGCGAAAAAGGTTCTTGTTGATGACCACATCATCTATCTGCGCCTTGCAACACCGCTAGATGAGATCATGTCCAACTTCTATACGCTTTGGTCGCGCTTGGTCATGATCTTTGTTCTCTCTATGGTCATCGGTCTTATTGGCGCATACCAGATGAGTAAACGGGTACGTTACGACATTGAACAGATCGTCAAGTACCTTGATGAGATCTCAAACAAAAATTATAAAGCAGTTATCAAAACAGAGTACTTTAAAGAGTTTTTACACATTGCCCTTAACCTCAAAGACCTGGCTAAAAAATTGGCCACACGAGACAAACAGAAGCGCAAGTACACCGCTAAACTTCGTCTTGTGAACAAACAGCGTAACGATATTCTCTCAGCGATCTCACATGAGTTTAAAAACCCGCTTGCCTCGATTATGGGGTATGCCGATACACTTTTGGATGACCCTAACATTAACCCTAAGGTCCGTGTACGATTTTTGGAGAAGATCCTCTCAAACTCACGAAAGATCTCCTACATGATAGACCGCTTGGCACTCTCTGTAAAACTTGAAAACAATGATATGAGTGTTCATCCGATGACCTTTAATCTGGTTGACCTTATTCAGGATGTTATTTTAAATCTGTCATCAAAGTACCGTGACAGAGAGATTCACTTTGCAGGCGAAGAGTGTATTGTCTTCGCAGACAAAGATATGCTTGACAATGTCTTGACCAACCTTGTAGATAATGCACTGAAATACTCTGATGATGATGTGACCATCAGCATTATGGATAAGAAGTTGATGGTCATCGACAAGGGTATGGGTATTAGTGAAAGCGATATTGACAAGGTCTCTTCGAAGTTCTACCGTGTGCAGAAAAACACCTGGGACAACTCGATGGGGCTGGGCCTTGCTATTGTCGGCTACATCTTGAAACTGCATGATTCGGAGCTTATCATCGAGAGCAAGGTTGGCGAAGGCTCTCTTTTTGGCTTCTCAATTAAGAAGATGATAAGATGATAAAAGGTGCGTGCAAATAAATACGTTAAAATAGTCTAATGATAAATTTGCCAGCATCGTTAGACCCAATCATCAATGACCTTATTAAAAGAGAGTACCGTCCTATTGTTGTAGGTGGTTTTGTACGTGATGCGCTTTTGAACATCCCCTCTAAAGATATTGACATTGAGGTCTTTGGCATTGAAAGTCTTGAAAAACTTGAGCAACTGCTCTCTCCTTATGGCCAGGTA
>JAUVKK010000114.1 GCA_030596305.1 Helicobacteraceae bacterium
ACAGGCAGCTGTTGTCGGATGATGTCCTGTTCCAAATGCCAAAGCAGGATCGAGTTCGATGTTTAACATCCCCTCTTTTGCTTCGTCCCATGTCGGATGAATATAAAACGGTCCGATCTCGATCGGTGTGATGCTCTCTTGATAACTCTTGACCCAGTCTGCATTCTTCTCTTTAGTCAGCTCGATCTCAACATCAATAGGTTTTTGCAAGGCATGTTCCAATGCCTCCTTAAACTGCTCAACGCCCCAGGAAATCGTCTCAAGTTCATCTTCACTGCGAACAATAAAGCTGCCGTCACGCTCTTCAAAACCGACAGGCAGTGTGTCTGCTAAAAAGTCAGCAAACAGCTCTAAGTAGGCTGAAGGGGTGATCTTCAGTTCATAATAATACTCTTGCATCTACTGCACTTCCTTTAGAGCTTTTTCTAAGTCAAGCGTACCTTCATAGTAGGCTTTACCTACAATAATACCCTCGACTTCACCCGTCGCTGCAAGTATATCTATCTCAGAACGCTCTTTCAGTCCGCCACTGGCAATAGTAGGGACGCCACTCGCACGTGCAATATCAAGTGTAAAGTCAATATTGACCCCAGTCAACATACCGTCACGGCCGACATCCGTACAGATTATCGCTTCTACACCGGCTGCAGCAAACTCTTTTGCCAAGTCAGTTGCTTTCATCGAACTCACTTCACCCCAGCCCTCAACCGCGACATAACCATCAATAGCATCAATACCGACAACAACTCTATATTTAGCTGCCATTTCTTTTACAAACTGTGGATCTTTGACAGCAATAGAGCCTAAGATAACCCTATCGATCCCAAGATCAAGATAGGTCTTGATGGTTGCTTCATCGCGAATACCACCGCCAAGTTCAAGTTTAACATTCGTACTTGCACGTATTTTTTTGATCTCTTCATGGTTGACCGGTTCACCGGCAAAAGCACCGTTCAGGTCTACCAGATGAACCCACTCAGCCCCCATCTCTTCAAAGATCTTTACCTGTGCCACAGGACTTTCGTTGTAGATCTTCGCGCTTTCCATCAACCCTTTAGAGAGACGTACTGCCTTGCCGTCTTTGAGGTCGATTGCTGGAAATAGTGTCATATGCTGTCCTTATAAAGTAATAAAATTTTCTAGTATTTGAAGACCGTTTTTATGGCTCTTCTCCGGGTGGGGCTGAATCCCCATCACATTGTCATTGGCGACAGCACTTGTAAAGCTGTAGCCGTATTCTGTTCGTCCTATGGTGTTACTAGGGTCTTCACACACCGCATGAAACGAGTGTACAAAGTAGAGATAATGTTCATCATCAAGATTCTGAAAAAGCGGGTGCTCTTTAGTGAACATACGGTTCCAACCCATGTGAGGAACTTTTAGAGGATGCGAAAAGCGCGCCGCATCAAAGGCCTGAACATGCCCTTTGATAAGACCGAGTCCTTCACTGTGACCGAACTCCTGGCTAGACTCAAAAAGAAGCTGCATCCCTAGACAGATCCCCAACATCGGATCACCCGCTTTGGCGTACGCTTTGATCGCCTCATCCATGTTACGCTCTTTGAGGTGTTGCATTGCATCACCGTAGGCGCCGACACCTGGTAATATCAACTTGTCGTATGTGTGAAACTTGTCTGGATCAGACTCGACAACTGCGTCAACACCCAAGAGTTTAAATGCATTTTTTACTGAGGCAAGGTTACCCATGTTGTAATCAACAATACCTATCATTCTTCAATCTTCTTTCCCGTAAATTTAATATAAATCGCTAACGATATCAGCAGCATTGAAACACTACCGATGATGTAGACCGAGTTGATCAACTGTTCTGGTTCCGTCATCGCAAACTTAAAGACCAGCATCAAAGCCTCAATAGAGAGGGCAATAATGATCGAGCCCAAAAAGCGAACCATTGTCTTATGCGGATCTGCAGCATTCTGGTTCTCACTGTGTCGTCCTAAAACTTCCTCTTCAAAGAGGGTTTTGACCAGATCAAAAATGGCAAGAGCCAGTGTCAATAGAATGGTTGCGTTAAAGATACTTTTTATATCAATAGTATGAACACTCAAACCTTGAGTAAAGAAGTACCCCACTCCTTTGATAAAGAGCAGCAGTGCCACCATCGCCAAGACAAAGGTAAAGGCCGCATATCCTGCACGAAAGAAACGTCCCGAAACCGACTTCATCGCCATCGGGTGAGCGATCTTCAACACAGCACTAAGCGGCATGTCCAGACAGGCAACGTACTTTATCTCGCCAGCTTCATTGAAGATCGGCTTTGAGGCAGTGACGGTCAGGTCTTGTGTGATAAGTGATGGGTATGGATCTGTGATCGTACAGCGTTTCTCTTTCATCGCACGGTAATAATAAGCACGATTTGAGCGGCGTTGACCTACACAAGTGTCTGTATGTGAGCCATCAGGAAGATAGGTCGGTGTGACCTGATCGCCTTTTTCGTTGAGCAGGTATACCCCTTCGCAATCTTGCAGATCGCCCATTATTTTTCGCAGACGATCCGACACAGACTTCTCAGAAATAGAGGGAAGGTTGTTTGGCAAATTTTTTGAAAAAAGATAACAGAAATAAGCACGTGCTTGTGTACGACTCTCTGCATAATGCTGCATATCACGTGTTAACATTGCCTCTCCTTTTTTATATTTGTTCTTTAAAATACGCGATTATATCCAAGAGTTGATTAACAGGCCGTTTGCATATAGATACCAGCATGTATAATTCAGCCTTCAAAACGAAAATAGAGCCACCCCGGTTATCCACGAAGACACCCAATACCTACGGTATTTTCTTCACCTTCAACACCTTTCAATTCGTGCATTTGGCAAAATTGGTGCCCGAGTGGCAGACCCTTGGCGGTTTCTCTTTCTCTATAAACTAATAATGCTTCTGTTATAGTGTCAATATGAATAAAAAGCCCCTACGTATCGCGCTTATAAGACTCACCGCGCTTGGTGATATCATCAACGGTACCATTGTCTTGCAGCTTATCAAAAAGCACTATCCCGATGCTCATATAGAGTGGTTTTGCGAAGAGGCATTTGCCTCTGTTTTACAAGGGCACCCCGACCTGACAAAGGTCCATGCCGTCCCTATAAAACGTATCAAAAAAACAAAAGACTTTAGACTTTTAAAAACGACGATCAGAGAACTGAAAGCATCCGGTCCTTTTGACAAGATCATCGATATGCAGGGGCTTATAAAGTCCGCTGTAGTTGCCCGCTACATCGGTAAAAACGTCCACGGTTTCGATCGCGCTTCAGCCAGAGAGTCTCTTGCTTCATGGTTTTATAGATCAACATCCGCCATCCCCTACACTGAGAATGTGATACGACGCAACATCGATGTCGTCGCTGATGCCTTGGACTTTAGTGTTACTGATGAAGAGATACTTAATAAAACAGCCTGTTTTGCGTCACAAGCGAGACCTGATTTTTTGGCTTCTGATAGAAGAAATATTGCCATGGTCATTGGTGCATCCTGGCCCTCAAAAGAGTATCCAAAGGCTAAGTTCGTTGAAATCTGTCATGCACTTGAGAGCAGTAACTGTCTGTTGATCTGGGGAAGTGCCAAAGAGCGAAGATATGCTGAGGATATTGCTGCCCACGCAGCCAACACCACGATAGCACCCAAGCTTTCACTGCAAGAGCTTACCGCGACCATCGAACACTGTGATCTCGTCATCGGAAACGACACAGGCCCAACACATCTTGCCTGGGCCTTGAACCGCCCTTCTATCACTCTGTTTGGACCGACAAATACCCGTATGATCTATGAGACACCTCTTAACCAAGCCTGCGAGTCAGACTCTAAAGTCGACATCAACAAGATCAACAAACAGGACTTCTCTATCCAAACGATCCCGGTAACTGAGATCGTACTCAAAGCAAAAGAGCTATTAGGATCAAATTAACCTCACCTTCTTCCTACACTATATTCACATCTTTTTTATTCATAATTCGCCAAATAAAAGGCTAAAAAGGTGTTTACATGAAAAAAATAATTTTACCTTCAATAATAGCAGCCACCCTTCTAGCAGATCAACAAGATGTTTGTCATGACCTGATGCACAAAACACATATCAAGTTGGCTGCTTATAAAAGCGGTGGGCACAGAATGAATAAACGTGAGGTTGACAACATTAAACTCACTATCAAGTTAGCGATCAGGTCATGCGATGGCAGCATCCCGGCCAACACAATAACATCACTTAAAAATGTTTATAGAAGTATCAAATAGTGATCTCTAAAAACTTGGTTGAGCTCTCGCCCAAGAGTTCCAACGAATCTATAACACAGTAGCTTTATTACTTTTCTTTATCTTTACATTGATGTAAGTCAACACCATATAAAAACAGTTTAGGATAAAATAGACGAATATTTTTATTAAGGTCTATTTATGCCAATTACTAAGACAACTGTTGCAAGTCTGCTTCTTTTACTCTCTATTCAAACCCTCATTGCTG
>JAUVKK010000197.1 GCA_030596305.1 Helicobacteraceae bacterium
CTTAGTATTGTCGGTTGTAAGATGCTGCGTATCTGTCACCTTAACAAATGTTCGGTAGGTATTGCAACACAAAACGAGAGACTTCGTAAAGAGCACTTTACGGGTAACGTTGAGCAGATCATTAACTACTTTACGTTCTTAGCTGATGATATCCGCTCTATTATGGCTGAACTCGGTTTCAAAACAATGGAAGAGATGATTGGACGTTCAGACGTGCTTAAAGTTGTTGATGATGCCTTTGCTCAGAAGTTTGACTTTTCTGCAGTGCTTCATCAAGAAGAGGGTGTCAACACATGTCAACAACCATTTAATGAGCCGTTTGATGACAATGCATTTGAGATCGATGTGCTTGAAGAGGCAAAATCTGCCATTAAACATCCAGATCAGCCTATCCGTATAGAGCGTGATATCACAAACCTCCACCGTAGTTTTGGTGCGCGTGTTTCTGGTGAGATCGCACAGTATTATGGTGACAAGGGCCTTAAAGAAGATACCATCAAGATCAATCTTACTGGTATCGCAGGACAGGCACTTGGTGCCTTCTTGATCGAAGGTGTCTCTCTTCACTTAGACGGTGTAGCGAATGATTACATCGGTAAAGGTATGAGCGGCGGTAAGATCATTATCAACCCTGCGCATAAAGGCGAAGAGTACTCTGCTGGCGGTAACACATGTCTCTACGGTGCAACAGGCGGTAAACTCTTTATCTCCGGTTCAGTCGGTGAGCGTTTTGCCGTACGTAACTCAGGTGCCTTGGCCATTGTCGAAGGGACAGGTGACAATGCATGTGAGTATATGACAGGCGGAATTGTTGCTATTCTTGGTAAGACAGGTGGAAACTTCGGTGCAGGTATGACAGGTGGTATCGCCTTTGTCTACGATGCTGAGCATGATTTTATTGAAAATGTGAACCGTGAGTTGGTTGATGCGGTCCGTATCGATACAGATGACGGTGATGAGGCTAGACACTACCTTAAACGTCTTCTTAAAGAGTACGTTGCTGCAACAGGAAGCCCTAAAGCACAAGAGATCCTTGATGCATTTAGAGTTGAGATCCGTAACTTCTGGTTAGTGCGTCCGAAAAACCTTAAAAAATTACCGTTAAATCAAGAGAAAGGGGATTAAGATGAGAAATTTCCTACAAGTAAGCCGAATCGACCCGACTAAGCGTTTAGTTGTTGAACGTACTAAAGACTTTGGAGAGATCTACGAGGTCTTCCAAAAAGAGGATGCCGCACTTCAGGGTGAACGCTGTATTCAGTGTGGTGATCCATTTTGTCTTAACAAATGTCCGCTTCACAACTACATACCACAGTGGTTGAAGTCGGTTGCAGAGAAAGATCTTGAATTTGCGTTCAACCTCTCTAATGAGCCTTCACCATTCCCGGAAGTCATGGGGCGTGTCTGTCCTCATGACCGTCTTTGTGAAGGTGACTGTACATTAAATGACGGACATGGTGCGATCACGATCGGCTCTATCGAGACATTTATCAATGAAGAGGGTTTTAAGGCGGGTCTTACGCCTAAGTTCCCGGGTGTCACTACAGATAAAAAAGTAGCGATCATCGGTTCAGGTCCTGCAGGTCTCTCTGCTGCGACGTACCTGTTACGTGCTGGTATTGCTGTTACTGTTTATGAGAGAGATGACCGTGCAGGTGGTCTTTTGACATATGGTATTCCAAACTTTAAACTTGACAAAAAAGTGATCGAGCGTCGTGTTAAGATCTTGCAAGATGCAGGTATGGAACTTGTAACAAATTGTGAAGTCGGAAAAGATATCACTTTTGAAGAGATGGCAGACAGCCATGATGCTATCTTTATCGGTGTTGGAGCTACCAAGGCCAAAGGCGCACGTCTTACTGGTGAAAAAGCAGACAATGTTTACATGTCAATGGAATATTTAACAGCGATTCAGCGTAAGAACTTTGGTCTTAAGTATGACAAACAGTTTGATTTTAAAGATCAAGACGTTGTTGTCATTGGTGGTGGTGATACAGCGATGGACTGTGTTCGTACTGCAAAACGTGAAGGCGCTAAGTCGGTGACGTGTCTTTATCGTCGTGATGCACATAACATGCCGGGCTCTCAAAAAGAGTATAAAAATGCGATGGAAGAGGGTGTTGACTTTACTTTCTATGCTTCGCCTAAAGAGATCGTTCTTGGTGATGACGGCAGAGCTGTCAGCGTTGAGATGATCAAGACAGTACTTGGTGCCAAAGATGAGAGTGGTCGTCAACGTATGGAAGAGGTTAGCGGCAGTGAGTTCAAAGCCAAGGCAGATGTTGTCATCATGGCACTTGGTTTTGATCCTGAAGTACCTTCGTTCTTAGCTGAAAATGGTATCGAGACAAATGAGTGGGGCGGTGTTGTGGTCAATGATGACTATGAGACTACGACTCCTGGTATCTACGCCGGCGGTGACTGTTTCCGTGGAGCAGATCTTGTTGTAACTGCAGCACTTGATGGTCGTGAAGCAGCACGTAAAATGATCAAGTCTCTACTAAAATAGGGATGCAAAGATTTATTGAGGCCTGTTTTGATGCTGCTTTAGAGGTTGAATCTCTAATCCGTTCAACAAAACACAGTTACGGCTGTGAACCTCAGGAAAAAGGTGCTGGCGGTGATGTCAGTATCGGTTACGATCTTCTTGCAGAAGATTGTTTTGTCAAACATCTCTCTTGCTTTGGTCAGATCCTCTCTGAAGAGAGTGGTTACATTGGCGAAGGTCAAGACCTTATTGTTCTCGACCCCATCGATGGCAGTGACAACCTAAAATCAAACTTCCCTTATTATGGTGCTTCTATCGCTTTGAAACGAGACGGTAAAACAGTTGCAGCAATGGTCTGCAATTTTGCCAATGGGGACTGTTTTATTCGGGCAAATGGTGAACACTATCTACGCTCTCTTTTTAGAAAAGATGTACGTGAAGATGTGCATATTAATGCTCACTCTAAAGTAGGTCTTTTTGAAAAGGC
>JAUVKK010000210.1 GCA_030596305.1 Helicobacteraceae bacterium
AACTGGTATTTTTATGCCGCTGTTGTGAAGGTTATCTGCATAACGCTTGGCTATTGAATGACGCTTCGCTATCTCGTTGTCAAAAATAGTAAGTTTGAAATCCACCAAAGCAGCCTGTGCTTCATCCATACACGCTTCAATGCCGACAGCGAGGTATGTTCCATTTTCTCTTCCTTGAGAACGCAAGATCCTGGCTCTGGCCCGCAAAGTATCATCTGCTATAAAAAGAGCGGCACCGTTACCAAAACCATGCAGCGGCATGTCTGGATAAAAGGAGGTTGTGGCAAGTTTTGAGAGTTGACACGATGGTTTACCCTGTTGTCGTGTACCGAAACTCTCTGCTGCATCTTCGATGACACAGAGGTCATGTTGAAGCGCAAGCGCATTGATGCTCTCCATGTCGGCGCAGTTTCCAAATAGAGAGACAGGGATGATCAGCTTGGTACGCTCTGTAATGGCATCTTCGACCTGTTCGACATCAAGGGTGAAGTTCTCTTCAGTCACATCTACAAAGACAACTTTGGCACCCATGAATAGTGCTGCCTGAACAGCGATACCGGAGCTCAAAGGTGAGGTAATGACTTCATCACCTGCCTTTAACTCCAATACCATGAAAAGCAATAAAAAAGCGTTGAACTGGGTATTGCAAACGATGGCATTATCAACACCGGTGTAAGCGGCGAGGTCTTTTTCAAGTTTGACGGTGTTCTTTTTGCATGTAGGTGCTTCTTGTGTGACACTTTTAAGTAAAAGAGTATCTATCGTCTCTTTATGTGCTTCATACTGTCGCTGCTTTGCATTGAAATTAATTGTCATTTGTACCCTCTATGATTTGTGCTACACGTTTTGAACTGCCGTGTTTTAGATAACTTCGAAGACAGAGTGCATCTTCAAAGAACTTCTCTTGATCCATCCCTCTATACTCTCTTAGCAGATTTTCCAAGGTCACTTCATGCTGCCATAGTTCAGGATGTATCGCACGGTGTTCCATCTTATCAAACATGATATTGCTAAGACCGATATACTCTATGTTGAGCAGGTTGGATCCGATGAAGAAATCAACCTTTTTTGCAATAAAACTTAAGATGAAAGGTGTTCCGATCAGTGTCGCTTCTAAGGTGGCAGTACCACTGCAGATAAAGGCAAAATCACTCTCAAAAAGAGTTTTATGCGCATCGTAGGCGATTGCAAAGTGGGAGACATCGCCATACAACTCGTCGATTTTGTCTCTGAAGTGCTCAGGAACGATCAAAGTTGCTTCGCAGTCTAGCTCCTTTTGCAATGCAATGTAGTACGGCATCAGGCTGATGATCTCATTTTTACGGCTTCCGGGCATAAAGGCGATCTTTTTACCGACAGTACGACTCTCTTTTAGCTGAGGGATCTCATCTAGAAGAGGGTGACCCACATACTCTATAGGAGCGCCTTCGGGATAGTATGAAGGCTCAAACGGCAAGATAGATGCAAGATGATCAATGGTCTTGGCCAAGACAGGAATACGTTTCTTCTTCCATGCCCATGCTTGAGGCAGGATGTAGTAGATGATCTCTTTGTCAGGGTACCTCTTTTTGATCTTTTTTGCCAGCGGGAGATTAAAGCCGCTGGAGTCGATGAGAAGGATTTTGTCGACTTCGGGTACCAGCTCCAGCATCTGTCTGCTGAGTCCTAAAAAGAAAGGGAGCTTTTTGAGTGCATCGACGATGCCCATAACAGCCAAAGCGCGCAAGTCTATGATAGGTTTACCAAGTCTTGGGTTAAAGACACCGACTAACTCGACATCGGTTATAAACTCTTTGGTCACGGCTTCAAGATGGACGTTTGCCGAATGTTCAAAGGCAGAGACTAATATCTTCATGAACCACCATCTCCTTCGGTTCTAAATTCGATGTCGTAACGTTCTGTCTGCTCATCCACATATTCGTGTAAAAAGGTTACAAGATCTTCTATGTCCTGGTCGCTTAACTCTATTGCAAACGGGATCATCATCTCTTGGATCTGCTTATCTGAGATCTCTGATCGAAATCGTTTAAGTTTATAAGCCATAAAACCTTTGGCACGGTTGGCCAGTGCAGGGTAGGTGTTCATCCCTTCTGCTTTCGTTCCATGGCAGCCATTGCAACCTTTCTCAAAATAGAGTGTTTTGCCACGATTGTAACTATCTGAGTACGCAAAAAGTGTAGAGAATGTTATAAAAAATAGAACTAATATTCGCACGTTAAACCTTACATAGTATAATGACTATAATTATAGCAAAAGAGAGTATGTATGCTGATTACCAATGCAATAGTATGTGATGTAAATGGTGAACGTAAAGAAGATGTCTTAATCGAAAACGGCAAAATCATTGCTGTCGGAGAGGGTCTTGAAAGTGATGTTGTTGTTGATGCTAAAGGGGCCTACCTTCTTCCTGGTTTAGTAGACACCAATGTTAGACTCAAAGATGCTCAGCTTAATGCTGCGACATTGACCAAGGTGGCTAATGAAGCACAAGCAGGTGGTGTAACACGCCTTGTCTTGGCACCGGATTGTACTCCTAACATTAACGACAGTATTGTTCTTGAGTTTGTTCAAGCTCATCAAAAACGTGAAAGCCGTGTGGACCTTATGAGTACTATTGCGACGGTTGATGCAGATGAACGTCTAAGCAACATCGCTATTTTGTTGAAAAATGGAGCTAAAGCACCGTATATGACAACAGCAGTCAGTAACAACACCGCTTGTCGCATCGCTGAGTATGTCAAGATGCATAAGTCAACACTCTTTTGCAAGGC
>JAUVKK010000172.1 GCA_030596305.1 Helicobacteraceae bacterium
GTTGTAAAGTGCAGTGATGCGGTAGGTGCAGCTACCGCACCTTCATACTTTGCAAAGACACTTTGGTAGTCTGACTCGTCTATCTTTTCATCTTCTCTGTGCATATAAGGTGGAAGAGGGATATGTCCTTGTTTGTCGATGATGGGTAAGATCTCTTCAAAACGCAGCTGCTCATTGTCCATGTAGAAATTAACATCACGACTGCCGTCATCATGGAGAGCAATTACCTTAGCCGTGAATCCCTCTTCAAAATAGATAACCGTGTCGACTTTGACTTTACCGCGGACATAGACGTTAACACAGTAGGCGTCTATAGGGCGGTTGATCAGCAACTCTAATTTACCGCCACTCTTTTTATGCCCATATAGACGCGCCTTAATCACTTTAGTGTCATTAAAGATAATACCGCACTCTTTAGGTAAAAAGGTGTCAAGTTTGTCAAAGCGAGAGTGGGTAATAGTGTCTGTTGTACGGTTATAAACCAAGAGCCGTGCATGGTCTCTTGGCTCAACTGGATGTGTTGCGATGAGCTCTGGAGGGAGCGTAAAGTCGTAGCTACTTGTCTTTAGCGGATCTGGTTGCATCGTCATCTTCAATGCCGAGAGCATCTTTTAAGATGGCAACACCATCTTCTGCATTTTCAATGTCATCTGTTTCGTCATCGTCGGCGGGGTTAACCATTCTGACCAGTAAGATCGAGATACCATAAAGGATGATAAGCGGCCCAGCCATCAAAAGCTGTGTGAGGATATCCGGAGGTGTTAAAAGTGCAGCAACAACAAAGATGATGATGACAGCATATTTGAAAAAACTTTTCATCTGTCTGTCATCTACAAGGCCTAAAAGACCTAGGAAGTAGGCAAAGACAGGTAGCTCAAACGCAAGTCCAAAACCAAACATGATCTTGGTAAAAAAGCCGACATAGTCTTCGATGTTGATAAGCGGTGTGAATTTGAAACTACCAAAGGTAATTAAAAAGTCAAAGCCGAACGGGGTGACCACATAGTAGGCAAAGGAGACACCGATAGCAAACATAATTGTCCCGCCAAAGACAAATGGTAACAACATCTTCTTCTCATTGGCATAGAGACCCGGGGCGATAAACATCCAGACTTGTGACAAGATAACCGGTAGGGCTAACAACAGTCCAGAGAAAAAGGCGACTTTTAGTGCAACAAAAAAGGCACCACCGACCTGGCTGGTCGTGACCATACCATTGGCAGCATGCACGGACTTTTTACCGACTTCATGAAGGGCCTCATTTAAAGGTGCGATCATCCACTCCAGTAAAAATTCATGGAAGTAGAACATAATGAAAAAAGAGATGACAACACTGATAGCAGAGATGCCTAAGCGTTTACGCAGCTCAAAGAGGTGGGGTTTTAGATCTTCAAACATTATGCGTTCTCACTTGGTTTTGTATCTTTATCATCTTCTGAAGGTGTCTCAATATCTAACTTTTTAGATTTTTTTGCGAAGGTGACGACCTCAGGCTTTTGCGGTGCAGCAGGTGCTTCTGGCTCAGCAGGAGTGTCATCATCGGTGTAGACGTCTTTTTTGATCTCTTGCATCTCATTTTGAAGGCCTTCAACACCGGTCATACTTCCAAGATCGCTTGTCGCTTCATTTAGTTGACGTTTATAGCTGTTTGCCTCTTTTTTGATCTCTTCGATATGCAGCTCTTCTTCTATAGAACTTTTAGCCGAAGCGACGGTTGTCTTAACCGACTTGAAGAATTTTGCGATCTGTATCATGGTCTCTGGAAGTTTGTCCGGACCTAAAAAGAGGATAGCAATAACGCCGATTATCAAGATCTCGGCAAAACCCATTCCAAACATAACTGACCGCCTAAATAATTGTTTTTGCGATTATATCGATGAAATGTTTAAAGGGGGGTGAAATAGCTTATGATATCTATAATAAAAGTTACTGCTGAATAAAGAGTGCTAATTCGTCACTTAAAAGATAGTCATCGTTGTGAAAATATCCATTTTTATATGTAAGTTTGTTCTCGGAGACAAGTAGTTGAGCATTAGTCAGCTCTTGACTTGAGAGTATCTCTTTAGAAACACCGACAACAGAGCGCAGTCCCAAAAATATTTTCTCTATCTTTATTGATGCCTTACTAAGTTTCTCACTTTGAATGTTTAGAGGATTGTCAATATAGGCTTGGACATCTTTTGTAGGATAGAAACGGGTATCTTTTAAAAAGCCGACAGCTCCAGATCCAAGTCCGATATAATCTTTATACTCCCAATAACCAAGATTGTGTTTGGATCGGTATTTGCCGAAGTTAGAGATCTCGTAAGTCGGAAAATGGGTTTTGATATTTTTCAAAAACCATTCCGTCAGAGCCAGCTTTTCATTAGCTATATCGGGCGTAGCTGCAAAAGGTGTTCCCTCTTCAATGGTGAGTGCATAGGCACTTAGATGATCGATTGGGAGTTTAAAAGCTTCTTGAAGATCATGTGTAAGAAGTGCTTTGGTATCACCGTCAACCGCATAGATAAGATCAAGTGACAGGTGCTGATAACCTGCCTCTTCTGCACGAATAAGAGCAGCTGAAGCGTCTGTCGCTCTGTGTGCACGTCCAAGCTTTTTAAGCTTTTCATCATTAAAACTCTGGACACCAAAACTGATGCGGTTAACACCCAGACTGTGCATTCCTTCCAACCACTCTGAGGTAGCACTGTTTGGGTTGGCCTCTGATGTTATCTCTGCGTACTCTTTAATATAGGGTTTTAACAGTTCGAAGATCGGGCGGTAGAGTTCAGGTTTCACTGTAGACGGCGTTCCGCCACCTATGAAGATAGTCTCTATACTTTTTTCTTCTGCCTTAAAGCGTTTTAACTCAAAGCGAAGTTGTATTAAAAGGGCCTCCATATAGCTCTCACGAAGATGAAAAAGGTCGACATAGGAGTTGAAACTACAGTAGTGGCATTTGGAGTCACAAAAAGGGATATGAATATATAAAAGCATGTCGGCATTGTAGCAAAAAGTCGCACTGAGGGTGTATTGCCAATTTAATACAGAGCTCTTGGATGTTCTTAAGCAGAGGGGTTTTTATCCCATTTTAAACCTTTCTGACTATAATACGCGTAATTAAATAAGGGTATAAATATACCATTGAAAAAGATATAAATTATGAGTAGTACAAAGAATTATCGTCCTAATGTAGCGGCTGTTATTGTCTCTTCGAACTACCCACATGAAAAAAAAGTCTTTGTAGCTGAACGCAGTGATATTTCGGGTATGTGGCAGTTCCC
>JAUVKK010000237.1 GCA_030596305.1 Helicobacteraceae bacterium
TGCTGGTCGATCAGCCGGCCGTAACCACCGCTTTGCTCAACACCATCATGGACGCTTTCAGGGAGGGATCAGATCTCGTCGCCAGCGAATATGCCAACGCTGTCGGTGTTCCCGCACTCTTCTCCGGAATGTACTTCGAAGCCCTGGAAAACCTGCCGACGGACAGCGGAGCAAAGGTGCTGTTGAAGCGCCATAGAGAAGACGTGGCGCACCTCCCCTTTCCAGAAGGGGCTTTCGACATCGATACGCAAGCGGATTTCGAACGCCTGGAAAAACTTCGTAATTCCGTAAATAATTCTTAAACCAAGCACAAATCACAAATACGCAAAGTTTCATTCTTCTATTACGCCGATTAGACTATAACTGCTCCATGCAAAAGAGCTATAAAGTTCTCTCAGAACAAACCCTCTGCCCTTTCGAAGGGATCGAAAAAGAAGGATGGTGTTTTTTAGCTCTTTAAACCGCCACTCGTATTTCAATACAACGATGAGCTTGTAAATCTGATAATTCTAGTTTATGAGCAGCCATCTTTAATGGCGCGCATAATAGCACTGAAGATATTATTAATGATTAAAGTGTGTTTTAATATTTTCAGCGACAGAAGCAATAAGTCTGTCACGTGCCTCGACAGAAGTCCAAGCAATATGCGGTGTAATATAAAGACGCTCTTTATGTTCCACTCTCATCAAAGGGTGTAGATTCGTCATCGGTTCCTTTTCAAGAACATCCAACCCAACAAAGATCTCTTTATCATCGATGACCGTAGCCAAGGCACTCTCAGAAACAATCCCGCCACGTCCAAGGTTAAGTAACACAGCCCCATCTTTCAACATCAAAAGTTCAGAGTGACCTATAAGCCCATTAGTCTGTGCATTAAGCGGTGCGTGAATCGTCACAATGTCACAGGTCTCAAGAAGCTTGGTAAAACCAATCTGCTCATAATCACTGTTATTGTTCTTACCGGAAGTCGAGAAATAGACAACCTCTGCACCAAAAGCTTTAGCAATGTTGGCAACACCGCGACCAATCGCACCAAGACCGATGATCCCCCACTTCTTACCTTTGATCTCAGAAAAAGGCTGAGCTACATTAGTAAAGACAGGGCTTCTCTGCCACTCTCCAGACTTGACGTACTCATCATAATAACGTGAGTGACCCATCATGTAAAATAGCATAGAGAAGGTGTGTTGAATAACTGAGTCCGTCGAGTATCCTGCCACATTTTTAACAGCGATGTTTTTCTGCCCGGCATACGCAAGATCAACATTATTCATCCCTGTCGCAGCGATACAGATCAGTTTTAGATTGGCAGAAGCATCCATAATAGTCGCATCTATAACAACCTTGTTAGTCACAACAACATCGGCATCTTTTACACGCTCTAACGTCTCATCAGCTGAAGTTGTCTGAAACACCTCAACCTCTCCAAAATCGTTAAAACCGCTAAGATCAGTCTCACCAAAGGTAAGGGCATCAAGTAGTACTATTTTTCGACTCGGCATTTAGTGCCTCCCTGTATTGAACTGTTGGTTCTTATCATCTTTTCTCATCCTCAAATAATATTCTGTCCGGAAAGTTCTGGACCATTGCCTTGTAGTCAGCATTACACTGGAGAGCGTTAGCAACCTCTTCTAGAGACTCCACATAAATACGCTCAAAGTCACCCTCTTTCTCATCTTGTATCGCAAAAGCAAGCTTTTCAACGGGAGGTATAAACTGTGCGTCAACCCCCTCTTTGTTACCACGCGGATCAACACGGTACCAGCCATAATCTTTCAGGTAAATAGCGTTCAGCCCATGTAGACAGTACGGTGCACCGCGCTCTCCCTGACTCAAACATTGATAACAGAGCCCTGCCGGAATTTTGTTCGCGCGAAGCAAGGCAGCAAGCAGATGGCTTTTGGCATAACACCATCCTGTCTTCTGTTCCAAGACTTCGCTGGCTCTATATGTTGTTATCGCTGCAGGTACATCACCGCTATGATCGATCTCATCTCGAACATACTCAAAACATCTTTTAGCAATAGCCTCATCACCTTTGAGATCTTGAGACAGCTTTTTAGCCAAAGCAATGATGGCTGGGTGATCACTATCTACCGCATCATTGGCAGTAAGATAGTCTGCTGGATTACTTGTGGTCACTGATCTTCGTAATAAGTTGACGAGACTGTTCTAAAGCATCTTCTACTTTATCAAGAACCAAAGCTACCGCTAAACGGCGGCCCTGGTGTGCTTCGGGCTTGCCAAAGACACGAACAAACGAGTTGTCAGTAAAGAGCTCATCCGCTACATCAACAACCGGTGCGTATGAATCATTTTCAGATTTGAATGCTGCTGATGCACCTTCACCGTAAAATGTGAAACCAAGCGGTAGACCAAGCACTGCACGTAAATGAAGTGCAAACTCACTTTGTGACTGAGTGATCAGTGTGACCATTCC
>JAUVKK010000264.1 GCA_030596305.1 Helicobacteraceae bacterium
CCACGTTCGTGAAGGATGATAGAGTTCTTTTCAATAGACGGAAGACCACCGATTCCTGAACCTGCAGCAATACCGAAACGTTCCATATCGATATCATCGCCAAATTTAGCGTCAGCCATCGCCTCTTGCGCTGCTTTAAGACCAAGTTGAATAAAACGATCTGCCTTTTTCACCTCTTTAGGCGCCATGACAGTTGCTGGGTCAAAATCTTTAACTTCACCAGCTATTTTTACTGAAAACTCAGATGCATCAAAAAGTGTGATCGGACCAATTCCGCCAACACCATCACAAATTGCTTTAAACGAGCTCTCTTTATCATTTCCAACAGCATTGATCATACCAATACCAGTAACTACAATTCTTCTCACATCGATCTCCTAAAATGATAAATGTTCTTAAATATCAGCTTGTATAAGCTCTCATTTAAAGACATTTAAAAAAGGCCGAAGCCTTTTAGATTACGCCTTACCTTCTACGTAAGAAAGAACGTCTTGAACTGTTTGGATCTTCTCTGCTTCATCATCAGGGATTTCGATATCAAACTTCTCTTCTAGTGCCATTACTAGCTCTACAACATCAAGGCTGTCTGCACCTAGATCTTCAACGAATTTTGATTCTTCTTTAACCTCATCTGGGTTAACGCTTAGTTGTTCAACAACTACCTCTTTGATGTCATCGATAAGTGCCATAATAGCTCCTGTTCATATTAAAATTTGGTGAAGTATAACACAATAAGCTTAAGTAATGAGTGAGATTAGTGCTATTTTAGAGGGTGATACGAAGGGTAACAGGGGGTAAATCAGTGTTAATGTTAGATTATAAAAAGACGACGAAGTTCACCTGAACCAAACCTAATATTGTTAGTAGCTTTAGATTTAGTGCAGATTGTGCAAAATGTTTAACCGACGGCGTACACTAGTACGCCGAGAGTTAAACTTTTGTGCAAGGTGTGCTGAAGCTAAAGCTTCTAAGCCATGTTCATTCCACCGTTGACCTTAAGCGTTTCACCTGTGATGTATGAGGCATGATCAGAAAGCAAAAATGCAGCAGCTTCTGCAACTTCCTGAGCATTACCAAAACGACCCATTGGAATCTTGGCTGTAAAGGCGCTTTTCACCTCATCGCTCAACTCATCTGTCATATCAGTAGCAATGAAACCCGGAGTGATCGTGTTGTAACGAATGCCGCTTGTCGCTGCTTCGATAGCAAATGACTTAGTCATAGCGATGACACCGCCCTTAGAAGCAGCATAGTTTGTCTGACCCGCATTACCTGTCTCACCGACAATAGAAGCGATGTTGACAACAGCACCAAACTTCTTTTTACGCATCGCTTTCATCGACTCACGACAACCGATAAATGCTGATGTAAGGTTGGCATTGATAACAGACATAAAGTCATCTGTCTTCATACGAAGTGCCAGTTTATCGTTAGTGATACCGGCATTGTTGACAAGGTAAGAGAACTCACCATCTGTGGCAACAATCGTTTTAATACCATCAACAAATGCCGCTTCGTCACTGACGTCAAAACCGATCACCTCAGCCTCACCGCCATTAGCTACGATCTCAGTCTTAACAGCTTCAGCAGCGTCAGCACCACTGCGATAGTGAACCCATACTTTTAGACCGAATGTTGCAAGAACTTTAGCGATCTCAGCACCAATACCACGACTTGAACCTGTAACTAAAACATTTTTTCCAGTGAATTTCATCTATTTCCCTCTATCTTTTAAAATAATTGTCGAACATTATAGGCTAAAAGTGCTAACACTATATTAGCGCGTGATCCATCTCGGCCGGTTTTTCTACACCCATCAGTTGTAAGACCGTCGGTGCGATGTTATTCAAAGCCCCAGCTTCAACTTTTTTAACACCATCAGCGACAACAAAACACCACACTTTACCAACAGTATGGTTTGTCAAAACATTGCCTGCATCATCACGCATCTCTTCACAGTTTCCATGATCAGAGGTCAAGACAAGTGCATAATCGTTCTCTTTTGCCTTCTCTACAATACGGCCTAACTCATGATCGACTGCCTCAACT
>JAUVKK010000084.1 GCA_030596305.1 Helicobacteraceae bacterium
ACAAACCGCTTAACCTTACGGTTAGTGTTGAGGGTATCGGTAATATCGATGATGTAACAAAGTACAGTCTGGACATTGAAGGTACAGTCATCTATGCAAATGAACCGGTGACTAAGGCTCGTGTTGAGGGTGAAAACT
Organism: Helicobacteraceae bacterium; assembly: GCA_030596305.1. GTDB lineage: Bacteria > Campylobacterota > Campylobacteria > Campylobacterales > Sulfurimonadaceae > Sulfonitrofixus. Next base: position 139 of record JAUVKK010000084.1, read on the forward strand.
ACCTTGGCAGTTTTGAGCAGAAGATCGTTATCATCGCAGATGGCTCTTACACTATACCACCGCTTGAACTGCGTTACTTTGACAGAGTCAGTCAAAAAGAAGTTGTTAAAGAGAGTAAACCTGTTGAAATCACTGTTACAGGCGGTGTTGCCAAAGTCTCTACAATTCAGAGCTCACCAGAGAATAAAATAGAGCTCTCTCAATCGATTAAAGAGAAACCCGCTTCAGGCAGTAAGGTCGAACCTGTAAATGACTGGACGCAGTTACTGTATGCTGCTTTGATTGGACTAGGTATAGGTGCTCTATTTACCTGGCTGATGATGCGTAGTCGTACGGAGGGTGCTTCTAAAAAAAGTGCCGTTACACCAATCGAGATACAGATCAAAAAAGCTGAAAATGACAAGGCACTGTTTGAACTGCTATTGCCGTATAAAAAAGAGAGCGAAGTGATCGACACAGCTTTAGTCCAACTCGAAGAGAATCTCTACCGGGGGGCGGATAACAGCGTGGATAAAAAAGTGTTGATGAAATATTTTTGTAGAAAAGAGGAAGTGGTTGAGCTGATCTAGTAGCCTATTTCGGCTATGATAGATTCATACACATAGTGGTCACGCTCTGTCGGCGTGGTCTGTGTACTCTTCTGTTTCTCAGAAGGTTTTACTTCTGAAACTTTCTCATTTGTCTTTTTTTCGTCTTTACTCAACCGTAACACTTTTTGCAAGATTTCTCGGCATATCAACATCGTTGCCTAAACGAACAGAGATCTCCATAGAGAGCAGCTGTAGAACGACCATCATCTCAAAGAACTCTAGCATATAGTGATCGCGTTGATGCGTTTTAATGAAATCATCGGCTTTATCAAACTCAAGAGGACTGATCGCGCAGATCGTACTGTCTCTCGCACTTAGTTCTTCGACATTACTTTTGGCTTTCTCGTAAAGCATCTGTTTAGGCATGAGTGCGATAGTAATGAGATCCGGGTCAGCCATGGCGATAGGGCCGTGTTTCATTTCACCGCTTGGATAGCCTTCGGCGTGCAGGTAGGTTATCTCTTTGAGTTTAAGCGCGCCCTCAAGTGCCAGTGGAAAGAAGACATCGCGACCGATAAAGAAAAAGCCGTGACCATGCAGATAGCGCTTTGACAAACGGCGGATCTTTTCATGCAGTGTGTCCGTTACTTTAACACTGCTTGGCACCTCGCGAAGGGACTGAAGTTGATGTCGCATCTCATCAGCACTTAAGGTGTCACGTTTTTTTGACACATAGAGTGAAAGCATCCAAAGAACACTCATCTGTGTTGCAAAAGCTTTGGTTGATGCGACCCCTTTTTCTATACCGGCGCGGGTCAAGATAGACGCGTCCGCCAATCGAACCATTGATGAATTATCAACATTACAGACTACTAAGGTCTTAAGCCCTGCCTCTTTGGCCATCTTGAGTGTCTCTAAGGTGTCGGCTGTTTCACCGCTTTGTGAGATAACTACGAAGAGTGTGTCTTTCATCAAAAGTGGTTCTTTGTAACGTAGTTCACTTGCGATCTCAACGGATGTGCGAATTTTTGCATAGCGCTCAAAGAGGTATGATGCGGCAAGCGCTGCGTGATAAGAGGTTCCACAGGCGCAGAGTTTGACCTCGTTGATACCGTCAAAAAGGGCAGGGTCCAGCTCTTCAAAATGGATCCCTGTATCTTGAATACGACCTAAAAAGGTATCGCTGATAACAACACTTTGCTCATATATCTCTTTTTCCATAAAGAAGCGATATCCCTCTTTTTGCGCAGAGAGTTTTGATGTCGGTAGAGTAGAGAGACTTGGTTTGACAGCCCTGTCTTCTTTATCAAAAAGTTGTAGCTCAGTTGGTGTGACATAACCGTATTCGCCATCGTCAAGGTAGAGCACATCTTTCGCATGACCGATCAGTGGCGCGTCGGATGAGGCAAAGATCTTTTCATTGTCTTCACTGAGACCGAGGATCATCGGTGAACCGTTTTTAGCAAAGAAGATTGTGTCAGGAAGTGACTTTGTCGCCAAAAGTATTGCATAGGCACCTTCTAGTTCAGTGAGAGTCTTTTTAAAGGCATCAAACGGGGTGGATTCGCTCTTTAGATGTTTTTCAAATAGATGGACGATAACTTCGGTGTCGGTTTGACTTAAAAAGCGAACGCCATCGTCTAAAAGACGGTTTTTGATCTCCTGATAGTTTTCGATGATCCCGTTATGAACGACATAAGAGGACTCACCCAGGTGAGGGTGGGCGTTTAACTCCGTCGGTTTACCGTGTGTCGCCCAGCGGGTATGTCCGATACCGATGGCAAAACCTTCCGGGTTAAAGTCCGCTGTCTTTTGGACAAGGTTGTCAAGTTTACCGACCGCCTTGTAAAAAGAGAAGTTCTCTTCTTGCAAGACAGCAATACCTGCAGAGTCATAACCGCGGTACTCAAGCTCTTTTAGGCCCTCAAGCAGTATGTCTTTTACTTTGTTTTTTCCAACATATCCGACGATTCCACACATTATTCACTGCCTTTAGTGAGTATTTTGATCAATTGAGGCGCATTATCGCACATTTTATTCTGTTTCTCGATTAAGAAGTGATCACGTACGCGGTTTTTTGTACTGTGTATTTTGGCTGTCGCAATGTTGATCTCCAACGCATCAAAGGCTTGCATGATAAAGGCGATCAGACCACGTTGGTTGGCAGTGTTGATATTCATCTGTGCATAAGCTTTGGAGTGCTCACAATTGATAGAGATCTCTCCGGCTCTGATGTCTGGTTGTTCAAGTGTAAGCTTCTGACTCATATCAAAGGCATTTTCAACGATCTCTTCTACATGTTCCAGTGAGTCAAATTCCGGCAGGTGCAAAAAGTCGATCTTGAAAAATTTGAGGTCATCAAAGAGAGTGAAGACCTCCATTGATGCAACGTCAAGGTAAGAGAACTTCCCTAAGAGATAGGTCAGGTTCAGAGGGACACGACGGATGATCTGAATACTCATTCCATCACCTTCTGTATTGATGGAGTAGTGAAACCGTTTTACACTGCGGGCTTCGTTAGCGACTTGAATGATCTCTTTGGGGGTGTGTTTGAAAAAGAAGAGGTTTGATTCAATGGAGAGTACTTTTTTCTGCATAGTACGTGGCAATGTTTTAAATGTATCACGGCTCTTTATCCGATTTTCAATGCGCAGACGTTTTGTTGCATCACTGATACGCTCTTTTTGTTGTGCGATTTCTAAAGAGGCACTGAAGAGCTCTTTGATCAAATTAGCTGAGAACTCGGTCCATGTACCTGGTCCGACACCATTGACATCAGCATAGGTCAAGATGTAGAGCAGTTTTAAATTAGTCTCGCTTTTGACTTTAGACATAAATCTGTACAGTGTCTTTTCACTTGTGAGACTCTCTTTGTAGGCAACATCGGTCATGAGAATATGGTGTTTAACCAGTAGTGCACCTTTCTCTTGTTCTGCTTTTGTGAAACCAAGCTGTTTCATAAAGGGGACGATCAGCTTGACCCCGACATCACTGTGGTCTTGTTTGCGTCCTTTCCCTGTATCGTGAATAAGTGTGGCTACCTTTAAGAGTGTTCTCTCTTGAGCGCTCAAGGCATCATATAGCTCTTTTATAAAAGGATCTTCTATATTTTCGAGTGCTTTGACACACTCTATGGAGTGCAGATCGACCGGGTATTGATGATAGCCGTCAAATTGTGGAAGATGCAATACCTTTCTAAAGGCTGGGATTAGATGGTGCAAGATGCCCGCATCAAAAAAGAGTTGTAAAAAAGAGTATGTGTGTTGACGTTCAAAAAGTTTATGTAAAAGTACGTGTATATTTTTACTGAGAGGATGAACGATTTCTGAATAGGTGAAACGTTTTAGAAAACTAGGGTCAAAATGCCATGGTTTGTCTTCGAGGTTTACCAAGGTGGTAAGAAGTGTCTCGATCTTATCGTCTTTTATACTGTAAACACTAAAAAGCCGATCATCGATCAGGTAGACACCTCTGTCTATACGTTCATGACGGTATACCTGGATATCAGCTTTTTCATAGAGATAGGGGCGGATGATCTTTTTGATAAAGATCTGTGAGAAGTTGTCGATACGCCACATTGCCTCCAAAAGGCGAGAAGCCATTTTACGTTCATTATTAAAACCCAGGATCTTGGCTACACCCGGCATGTAATCTAAAGTTAGCTGGTCTTGCTGTTTGTTACTGATGAGGTGCAGGGCAGAACGAACACGAAAGAGAAACTCTAATGCAATGCGGTACTCTCGGTACTCCTCTTCAGTAAAGACCGTGCCGATAAGCTCTTTTTGTGTGGTGACACCATAACGTGTTGATGCGATCCAGAAAAGCAGGTTAGAATCGCGCAGACCGCCGACACTCTCTTTGATATTGGGCTGCATCGAGTTGGGATACTTGTGTCGTCTTGTATGTGCCTCTTCGATCTTGGCAAGGATAAACTCTTTTGGCTCGGTACGTCGAATATTGGTAAAGGCCTGCTGTGAAGAGTGCCAGGTAAAAGGAGAACCGATGACAAGTCGAGCCTCCATAAATGAGGTACGAATAGTGATGTCTTCAGAGGCCGCTTTTTCAATGTCTCCGACCTCATGTACCCGGTGACCCAGTTTAAGTCCTGCATCCCAGGCAAGGTAGAGAAGCTTTTCGATGATGGCGTCCGTGTTGTACCCGGGGCACTTTTTGAAGACAATCATCAAATCGATGTCACTGTGGACGGCCAGTTGTTCACGACCATAACTGCCCAGGGCGATAATAGCAATAGGAACAGATGAACGCATCGGAACATAGTTCCCAAACATCTGTCGAAGTACGGTTTTGTACATCAGAGAGATGATCTTGTCGAGTGCTTTGGTGTGTTTTACTAAAAAGTCTTTACCTTGTGACTGCTCAAAAAGCCCAGGCAGTGACTCTTTATATTCGGCGATGTGCTTTTTAAAAAGTTTGGATATCTCAAAATCCTTGGCATTTTTTTCAAGAAGATCTTCGATAGCTATTTGGATGTTCATAAGCGGTAATATCCTGAGTCAATTTTTATTGTCTTATTTTATCACAATAGACTTACCTGCTTTTGCTATAATGCGGACAATAAT
>JAUVKK010000174.1 GCA_030596305.1 Helicobacteraceae bacterium
TGTTCTTTCGGATACCTGATGTATTCCTCAATCTCAACTGCCTTGATTAAGACCAAAATCAATAAAATTTAAAAATCTTGAGAAAGATTGATAAAAGTGGATGGGGTAGAGGGATTCGAACCCCCGAATACCAGTACCAAAAACTGGTGCCTTACCGCTTGGCGATACCCCAACATTTAAGTTATAGTAATAAAATATTGATTGGTTGCGGAAACAGGATTTGAACCTGTGACCTTCGGGTTATGAGCCCGACGAGCTACCGAACTGCTCTATTCCGCGTTATTTAAAACCTAAACAGATGTTTAAGAGGCTGGAATTATAGGCAAAATGCTTTCTTTTGTCAAGATGTTATTACAAATAGCTTGAAATTCGAATCCCTTATCTAAATTGATATTTATTTATGAGGAAATTGACTATAATCGTTTCAAATAAATAATTAGTATTGAGAGACGATTAATGACACCGATTCAACGTGTATTAGAAGCGATCGAAGAGATCAAAAAAGGGAACATGATCATTATGTGTGATGATGAGGACAGAGAGAACGAGGGTGACCTTGTTTACGCTTCTGTCTTCTCTACACCGGAGCATGTTAATTTTATGGCAATGGAAGCACGTGGGCTTATCTGTGTAACAGTCGGTAATGAGATCGCAGATCGTCTTGAATTGAACCCTATGGTCAGCTCAAATAATTCTATGTACGAGACGGCATTTACTGTCTCAGTTGATGCGACAGATGCTCTGACCGGTATCTCTGCCGGTGAACGTGATATGACGATCAATATCTTAGCTAACCCCTTAAGTAAAGCAACAGAACTTGCACGTCCGGGTCACATCTTTCCTCTGATCGCAAAAGATGGGGGAACATTGGTTAGAACGGGGCATACAGAAGGTTCCGTTGATATCTGTCGTCTAGCAGGACTTACAGGTTGTGGTGTGATCTGTGAGATCATCAAAGATAATGGTGAGATGGCGCGTCGTGATGATCTGGACATCTTTGCAGAGAAACACAACCTTAAAACAGTGTTTATTTCAGATATTGTCGAGTATAGACTGGCGAATGAGATCTTGGTCAAAGCAAAAGATGAAGAGGAGATCGAGTTTTTTGGTATGAATGCTCAAAAACGTACTTTTATCGATCATGAAGGCCTTGAGCATACCGCGATCGCTTTTCATCATATCAGTGAGACATCGAATGTCAAAGTACATAATGTTATCTCTGATATGGATCTTCTGCTTGATCAAGGACGATACAAACAGCTGATCGACTCTATAGAGTACCTGAAACAAAACGGTGGTGTTCTCGTCTTCATCAACAACCCTGACGAGCAGCATAATAATATGAAAGAGTTCGGTGTAGGTGCACAGATACTGAAGCTCTACGGTATTGAGCATATGCGTCTGCTTACCTCTTCATCACTGCCGGAATTTGTAGGGCTAAGCGGTTTCGGCCTTGAGGTAGTCGAGACAATCAACCCGTCTAACGCATAACTTTGACATTGGCTCAACGCCATCAACTGCGTCTTCAGATCAACAATGATCTCGCCTCACTGGACATTGAATTAAAAGCGCTTGCATCTCAACTGCAACCGATAGAACCGGACTGCTCATTAGGTGACCTGCTGCGTTCAGAGATGATGCATGACCAGGAAGTTTTAAATGGTGCATATATTGAGGCGAAAAAGCGTTATAATAGTCTATTATACGCACAGAGACATCTGGATGATAAGAAATATGGTCTATGTCTTGATTGTGATGAGCCCATCGCTTTTGAGAGAATGTTATTGATGCCTGAGTCAAGGTATTGTGTTCGGTGTGCAAAGGAGAATAACTTATGAGCAATATACTAACAAATCTATTCTCTTCAACATCTGGAGATATTCCCAATATTACAACTGATCTGCATTCGCATCTTATACCCGGGATCGATGACGGTTCAAAAAGTATGGATGACTCGATTGAGATGATTGAAGCCTTTATAGCACAGGGGTACACGAAACTTATTATAACACCGCATACTATGAGTCATCGTTACCCTAACACAAGAACCATTATAGAAGAAGGGCTTACAGCGCTTAAAAAAGAGCTGCAAGAACGTAATATCGCCATCGAGATAGAGGCTGCTTCGGAGTACTATCTTGATGAGACGGTGATGGCATTAATTGAAAAACGCGATATTTTGACCTTTAGTGACAACTATATGCTTTTTGAGATGTCGTATGTACAGCCGCTGCACTTCCTTGAAGAGATGGTTTTTGAAATGAAAGTTGCCGGCTATAATCCAGTGTTAGCGCATCCGGAGCGCTACATGTATATGCATGATGATTTTGGTAAATATGAGCGTCTAAAAGAGATGGGATTGCTGTTTCAAGTCAATATTCCCTCATTCGGTGGCTATTACACCAAAGCCATTCAAAAAGCGGCCAAACAGATCGCTGATGCCGGGATGATAGACTTTATAGGCTCTGATGCACATAAGATCCGTCATCTTGATGCACTTAAAGAAGTCAGGTTACAAAAAGCTTACGCAAAGATATTTGAGAACAACACTATTTTAAATAATACCCTTTAAGGCAGACTATGAACTTTCGACAACTTCTATTTATATCACTACTCTCTTTTACAGCCCTTTTTTCGCAGACAACTAAAGAGCCGACACTCGATGAAAAGATAGCTGCACTGGTAGTAATCGGGTTTCACGGTACTGAAATCACTGACAAAAGTATGATCGTCAAAGAGATTAAGCATGGACTTGGCGGTGTGATCTTTTTTGACCAAGACCCGATGAACAAGATGAAGCGAAAGAACATTGTCAATGCCAAGCAGTTGACAAAACTCAGCAGTGATCTTCAAGCGGTCAGTAATGCTAAACTTTTGATCTGTGTGGATGAAGAGGGCGGTAAGGTTGCCCGTCTGAAAGCTAAAGATGGTTTTGAGACCTTTCCATCGGCACAAGATGTTGCTAAAGGTGAAGCGGCAGAGGCAGGGCAGCATTATAATGCCATGGCTAAGATGCTGGCACAAAATGGGGTGAACACAAACTTTGCTCCGAGTGTAGACCTGTTGTTCTCGTACAACCCTATTATTGCCGGTAAAAAACGTGCATACTCGAGTAACCCTGAGGTAGTCAGCCGATATGCATCCATCTTTGTAGAAGAACACCGTAAGAACCATGTTGTCACAGTGATAAAACACTTTCCTGGACACGGCTCTTCCAAAGCTGACTCACACAAAGGTTTTAC
>JAUVKK010000293.1 GCA_030596305.1 Helicobacteraceae bacterium
TATTGTAGGTAAAGCCTACTATGAAGGTACGCTTGACTTAGAAAAAGCTCTAAAGGAAGTGCAGTAGATGCAAGAGTATTATTATGAACTGAAGATCACACCTTCAGCCTACCTGGAGCTGTTTTCTGACTTTTTGGCAGACACACTGCCTGTCGGTTTTGAAGAGCGTGAGGGCAGCTTTATTGTACGCAGTGAAGATGAGCTAGAGACGATCTCTTGGGGCGTTGAGCAGTTTAAGGAGGCATTGGAACATGCCTTGCAAAAACCTATTGATGTTGAGATTGAGCTGACTAAAGAGAAAAATGCGGACTGGGTAAAAAGTTATCAAGAGAGTATAACACCGATTGAGATCGGACCATTTTATATTCACCCGACCTGGGATGAAGCAAAAGAGGGGATGTTAAACATCGAACTGGACCCTGCATTAGCTTTTGGTACGGGCCATCACCCTACAACCGCTGCCTGTCTTGAAGCGATTGCCTCTGAGGTCAAAGCTGACATGGAAGTGGCGGACATCGGCTGTGGAAGCGGTATTTTGGGTATTGCTGCAGCAAAGATGGGGGCGACGGTCGATGCTTGTGACACTGATCCTGTCTCTGTCGGCAACAGCCTTGAAAATGCTGAGGTCAATGGTGTGGAATTTAGAGAGATCTGGGAAGGTTCAGCACCGGGTACACAGAAAACGTATGATGTTGTTATAGCAAACATTGTTGCTGATGTACTTGTTTTTATTGCCAGTGATCTGAAACGCTTGCTTAAAGATGAAGGTACCTTGGTACTTTCAGGCATCTTAGACAAATATGAAGATAAAGTGCTAAAAGCATATGTTGACTGCAAGATTGTAAAACGTATTCAACGCGAAGAGTGGGTAACACTCGTTGTATCAAAAAAGGAAAAAAACTAAATGAGTCAAAACAATAACGATAATAAAAACGATAATTTTTTCAACAAAAATCCTCTTATTACCTTTGCTATCTTCTCGGTAGTGGTGATCTTGATCTTCAAATCACTGATTGGTGAGAATGGCGGTGGACTTGGACAGCAGTTTGGTGGACAGGGAAAGACACAACATAAAGAGGTTAGCTACTCTGAGATGAAAGAGCTTATTAAAAGCAAGTCTGTCTCTAAAGTAGACATCGGTCAAAGCTATATTCGTGCCAAAGGTGACGGTACAATGTACACAACACGCTTGGTTGCTAATGACGCAACGCTGGTTCCATTGTTGGACCAAGAGGGCATTGACTACAGCGGTTTCTCTGAGAGTAACTGGTTTACAGAGATGTTCGGCTGGTTATTTCCATTTTTGATCATCATCGCTATCTGGATGTTTTTTGCCGGTCGTATGCAAAAGGGCATGGGTGGCGGTGTCCTCGGTATGGGCAGTTCTAAAAAACTGATCAACTCTGAAAAACCAAATACAAAGTTTGATGATGTAGCCGGTGTAGAAGAGGCAAAAGAAGAGGTCCAGGAGATCGTTGACTTTCTTAAATATCCTGCCCGTTATGTTGAACTTGGTGCTAAGATCCCTAAAGGGGTCATGCTTGTCGGTGC
>JAUVKK010000216.1 GCA_030596305.1 Helicobacteraceae bacterium
TGCTTATCTATTTAAAATCGATAATGATGTCAAACATTATGACCGATATCACGACTGGATTGTCCAACTGAAACTTATAGACAAAGAGTTTGACAGCTTTGTTGTGCAAAAACTAACGTTTACCAATTATGACAATATCAATGCCAAAATGGATACATTTGAGATGACCATAATGGCATTGCAAAATAGTGATATGGGGAGTACATTGGATGTACAGTTAGAAAGTGATCTAGCTGCAGTTCGAAATGCTTATAATGAAAAAATCGATCTTATCGAATACAGTAAGTCAAATAATGCTCAGATACTAAACTCAATGCACTACCTTTTCCAATTAGCAGAAGGTATAGGCAATGATCCAACTGTTCCGGTAGAGATAAAAAAATTGATGCGGGACATACTCTTTCGTCTGTTGCAAGAGTTTCTAAATATCGAGCTTTCGTCTGAAGTGCTTGAGTCTAAATTGGAAAAACTTGATCAATTTAGATCTGAAGAGCAGATAAAGAGACTTTCATACTTCTCGAAACATGCTCGATCAATGATGGAGAATATTCAACAGCTTCACCATATACATGCCGAGTCAGATGAAGTACTGCTGTACGAAGAGCTGTCAGTTCTTCATAACAAACTGGATGCAGGGTATCAAAATAAGATGTTTCAGCAGAGGTTGATCGCGCTCTTTGCTTTTGTATCCGCGTTTATATTTGTGGTAGCACTCATCCGTGTCTATAGTCGTTCTGTTCGTGTGAAACAGCGGCTTCTGGCTTTTCGTTCTGCCGTTGAACATAGTGACAACTCGGTTGTTATGACGGACGCCGATCGAAACATCATCTATGTCAATGAGGTTTTTGAACGCGATACCGGTTATAAAGCATCTGAAGTGATGGGCTTAAACCCGAGGATCTTAAAATCTGACCTGATTGATCAATCTTATTATGATGAGTTGAACGATGCGCTTAATAAAGGAATGAAGTGGGAAGGTGAGTTTGTCAACAGGAAAAAAGATGGTTCACTATTTCATGAAAAAGCCTCTATCGTTCCTGTGTATATTGAGAATAAACTGGTCAACTACCTGGCTATCAAGTTGGACATTACCAAGTATGTCGAACAGCAAAAAGAGATGGACTTTTTGGCCTACCATGATGCCTTGACCCGTTTGCCAAACAGAATCTTTTTTGAAGAGCGTCTAGAACAAGTCTTGGCAATATCTAAACGAAAGGGGACAAGAGCCGCGATACTCTTTATTGACCTTGACCGTTTTAAAGTGATCAACGACACCCTAGGCCATCATGTCGGCGATGAGATGTTAAAGACCGTCGCTGAGCGTATAAAGTCTGTACTGCGAAAAGGTGACACACTGGCCCGTCTTGGCGGGGATGAGTTTGTTGTTATTTTAGAGATGCTCAAAGAAGACAGTGAGCCTGCTTATGTGAGTAACAAGATCATTGCCACTATACGTGAACCGATCATGGTAGAAGCCTACACATTGACAACTACAGCAAGCATCGGGATTGCGATCTTCCCGGATGACGGTGATGAGATGCATACGGTCATCAAACATGCTGACAGTGCGATGTATGAGGCCAAAAAACTTGGTAAAGACAGGTATCACTATTACCAAGAAGAGCTCTCTGCAAATTCGCATTTTCGTCTGAAGATCGAGCAGTACCTGCGAACAGCTATAGAAAACAGCGAGTTCTTTTTATATTATCAGCCGCAATATGATCTTCAAAGTCAAAAGGTCATCGGTCTGGAAGCTTTAATACGTTGGGAAAACAGTGAACTTGGACGTATCGGTCCAGACGAGTTTATCCCAGTTGCAGAAGAGACTGGCCTGATCATTGACATTGGTGAATATGTCTTTAGAGAGGCGTGTGAGACCTTTGTAGAGTTGCAAAAGTCTGGAACATACCTTGACACAATCGCTATTAATGTCTCAAGTGTTCAGATCCGTCAGAACAATTTTTTAGAGCGTATCAAACATATTATTGACACTACCGGTATCGAAGCACATCACATCGAGATCGAGATTACGGAACGCTACTTGATGGAGTATACGGAGAGCAGTTTAACGGTCCTGGATGATCTTCGAAAAATGGGTCTCAAAATATCGATAGATGATTTTGGAACAGGGTACTCCTCTATGAGCTATCTTAAAAAACTGCCGATCGATACCATCAAGGTCGATAAGTCATTTATTGATGAGATCGCCAGTGACAAAAACGATTATGAGATCACCAAGGCTATCATCGCACTCTCCAGCAGCCTTGAATACAGTGTGGTCGCCGAGGGTATAGAGACACTAGAACAAGAGGAGTCTCTAAGAGAGCTTAATTGTGGTATTGGACAAGGTTACTACTTCTGTAGACCACTTTCTAAAGAGAAACTATGGGAGTTCATGGCTGATCTATAGAAGAATAGAGCAGGTTTTGACCTATCTCTTTAAGTGTGTTCCATAGTGTATTCATTAGTGCATCCTTCTAATCCATTTTGAAGTTCACCTATACCATTATTAGATTATATAATAGATAAAGGTTTGGGATGGAAAATTCTGTTAAGAAGAGTGGTCTGAAAAAATGGAGATGATCACACTCTTTTTTACCTCACTTGTGGACCTTTCAAATGCGATGGCACCCTACATCTTATTTGGTCTTGCCTTTGCCGGGATATTGCATGAGTTAGTTCCCGACACCATAGTCAC